>JAQGLD010000368.1 GCA_028293055.1 Alphaproteobacteria bacterium | reverse complement strand
AGACTCCAGCCTTTGCCGCGGCGCTCGAGGCGGCGCCGCCGCCCAAGCTGCCGCTGGTCGAAGTGATGAGCCGCCATCTCGGCGTGACCGTCGCCGGCACGTTCGCAGTGGTCGCCTGCTTCTGCCTCTATTATATCGCGACCACCTTCGCCCTCGGCTACGGCACGACGACGCTCGGCTATTCCAAGACCGCCTTCCTCCAGACCCAGCTCGTAGCCATCCTGTTCATGGCGGGCGGGATCCTGCTCGCGGGCTGGCTGTCGGACCGATCGACCCCGCGCCTGGTGCTGATGCTCGGCTGCGTCGCCACCATCGCAGCGGGACTGGTCATGGGTCCGCTGATGGAGAGCGGCTCGCTGCTCGCAGTCTTTCTCTTCCTCGCCTTCGCACTCGCCTGCATGGGCTTCGTCTACGGGCCGCTCGGCGCCTGGCTGCCGGGCCTCTTCCCGCCGCTGGCGCGCTATACCGGAGCGTCGATCGCCTTCAATGTCGGCGGAATCCTCGGCGGCGCGCTGACCCCGTTCGTCGCCCAATTGCTGGCCGGGAAAGGCGGGCTGATGCTGGTCGGCCTCTATCTCTCAGGCGCGGCGGCGGTGAGCCTGGTGGCGCTGCTGCTGGTGGGCAAGCGGGGCTTCGATGAAGGGGCGGAAGTGGGGGTGATGGGCCCCTGATTGGGGGCACTCGCAAGTTCCGTCATCCCGGCGAAGGCCGGGATCGCGTGACCAGAAGTCGCGGCGCGCGAGCCGAGATCCCGGCTTTCTCATATGCGCCGACTTAAGCCCCTCCCCTTGATGGGGAGGGGTTGGGGAGGGGTGGACTCTGCGCCCACCTGCGCACTTCGTCATAGGCCACCCCCACCCAACCCTCCCCCATCAAGGGGGAGGGCGTGGAGGTGTCGTCAAACTTAGCGCCTATGGGCTTTCGCCGGGATGACTGGCGCGGCTCCCAAGCGAGCCGCTCCAATCAGAATTCCTGCGAGGTCGGGCGGAACAATATCTCGTTGATGTCGACATCCTCGGGCTGCTCGATCGCGAAGGCGACCGCGCGGGCGAAGGAGTCGGCGGGGATCGATGTCGCGGCATAGCCGGCCTTGGTCGAAGCGCGCCATTCGGGATCGGTGACGCTGTCGGCGAGCTCGGTCGCGACCGCGCCCGGCGAGATGATCGTGGTGCGGATGTTCCACGGCTTCACCTCCTGGCGAAGCCCTTCCGAAATCGCCCGCACCGCGCTTTTGGTGCCGGCATAGACGGTGCTTCCGCGCCGCACCTTGTGGCCGGCGACCGAGGAGGTGGTGATGAAATGGCCACTCTTCTGAGCCTGGAAGTGGGGCAGGGCCGCGGCGATCCCGTAGAGCACGCCCTTGATGTTGACGTCGACCACCCGGTCCCAATCCTCGACCAGCAATTTTTCGATCGGCGCGTTGGGCATGATCCCGGCATTGGCGATCATCACATCGATCCGGCCGAAGCGTTCGACCGCTGCAGCGACGAGCGCCTCGACATCGGCGCGGACGACGACATCGGTGCGCAAGGCGATCGCCTCGCCCAGCTCTGCTGCGAGCGCTTCGATCCGGTCCGAGCGGCGCGCCCCGAGCACGAGCTTCGCTCCGCGCTGCGCGAGCAGCCGCGCCGCAGCCTCGCCGAGCCCGCTGCTCGCGCCGGTGATGACGATGACCTTGTTCTCGATTCCGTCCGCCATGATCCGCTCCTTCGCCGAGGCCGCATAACGCACCGGTGCGAGAGGTGGAACCGTCGCCGGCGGGCTGCGTCTCCCGGGCGAGGAGACGGACATGAAGATCGGATATATCGGGCTTGGCAATATGGGCAGCGCGATCGCGCTCAACCTGGTCAAGGCTGGCCACGAGGTCGCATCGTGGAACCGAAGTCCCGGCAAGGACGAGGCGCTCGTTGCCGCAGGCGCGCGCCGCGCCGCGAGCCCGCGTGACGCCGCTGCGGGGGCAGAGCTGGTGATGACGATGCTCGCCGACGATCGCGCGGTGGAAGCCGTGACGTTCGGCGAGGACGGCATCCTCGCCGCGGCCGGCGATGCGATCCATGTCTCGATGAGCACGATCGGGGTGGCCTGCGCCGAGCGGCTGACCGAGGCGCACGGGCCGGGACGCTTCGTCTCGGCGCCGGTGTTCGGGCGGCCCGAGGCCGCGGCCGCTGCGAAGCTGTTCGTCGTCGCTGCTGGGACCGCCGAGGCGCTGGAGCGCTGCCAGCCCGCCTTCGCGGCGATCGGCCAGCGCAGCTTCGCGATCGGCGGTCACCCGCCCCAGGCCAATCTGGTCAAATTGTGCGGAAACTTCATGATTCTGTCCGCGATCGAGGCGATGGCGGAAGCGATGGCCCTGGCCGCGCGCGGCGGAGTCGAGAAAGCGAAACTGCTCGAAGTGCTGACCGGCACTTTGTTCTCGGCCCCGATCTACCAGACCTACGGCGCGATCCTCGTCGAGGAGCGATTCCGTCCCGCAGGCTTCGCCGCGCCGCTCGGCCTCAAGGACATGAACCTCGCCGACGCCGCGGCGACGGCGAGCCGGACCCCGATGCCCCTGCTCGGCCTGCTGCGCGACCATCTCCGCGCGGCGATCGCCGATGAGGGCGAGGATGTCGACTGGTCCGCGCTCGCCATCGCCGCGGGGATCAAGCGGGGCGCAATTTCGGGTCCCGGCGGCATGTGAAACCGCTCGGGGCTCTTGATCTCTCGGCCTTGTTTCGCCGACAAGCGGGCGATCGGCCTGCGTGCAGGGCAGGCACGCAAGTGTCGTACAGGGGGCCCCGTGGATCGAGCTCGTCTATCCCGCCGAGGCGGAAACGGAATTCTCGGCCGCGCCTTTCGCCCTGCCGGTCTCGCCGCCGCGCTGACATTGCTCGCCGGCGCGGCGCCGTCGCCCGATCCCTCGCCGCCGCGCAAACCGGGCTGGGCGATCGATTATGGCGAGCAGCGCTGCGCCCTCGTCCGCACCGGGGAGGGCGAGGACCCGGTGACCCTAGCCATCCGGATGATCCCCGGCCGGGGCCAGCCGGAAATCATCCTCGCACGGCGCAATTGGCGCGGCAGCGGGCTGATCGGCGCGCAGGCGCTGACCCTGGCCTTCGCGCCGACCGGGCGAAAGGTCGAGGCCCAGGCCCTATGGCTTCCCGGCCGCCTCGGACTCGGCGATCTCATCCAGCTCGATGGCCTGCCGGAGGACATCCTGGATCTGCTCGGCGGTTCCGCCGCGATCGAGCTGCGCGGCCGCGGCAAGACCGCTTTGGCCTTTCCGATCCCCTCCGCGGCCCGCGCGATCGGGGCGCTTCGCGACTGCAATACCGCCCTGCTGACCGCCTGGGGGGTCGACGAGAAGGCGATGGCCACGCTTCGCCAGGGGGCGAAGCCGATAGGCGAGTTTACGAGCTGGGTCGTTGAAAGCGACTTCCCCAGAACGGCGCTCTACGACGGCATTTCCGGCACGGTCGTAGTTCGGATCGACGTCGACGCCAGCGGTGCCCTGGTCGGCTGCAAGGTCGTCGCCGGCAGCGGGAATTCGGCACTGGACGCCCAGACCTGCATCTCGTTCCGAAAGCGTGGCCGCTTCGAG
>JAQGLD010000365.1 GCA_028293055.1 Alphaproteobacteria bacterium | reverse complement strand
CCCGACCGGCCGCGGATCGTCGGCGACTTTCGCGAGCTCGGCGATCGCGCCGCTACGCGCGGGCTTCGCATCGGTTACGAGGCGCTCGCCTGGGGCCGCCATGTCAACGACCATCGCGACGCCTGGGAGATCGTCCAGCAGGCCGATCATTCCAATGTCGGGATCATCCTCGACAGCTTTCATTCCCTTGTGCGGCGAATCCCGGTCGAGACGCTCGCCGCGATCGATCCTGCGAAGATCTTCATCGTCCAGCTCGCCGACGCGCCGTGGCTGGAGATGGATTATCTGTCGTGGAGCCGGCACTTCCGCAACCTGCCGGGCCAGGGCGACATCCCGGTCCGCCGCTTCGTCAGCGAATTGCTCCGCATCGGCTATCGCGGGCCGCTCAGCCTCGAAATCTTCAACGACCGGTTCCGCTCGATGCCGGCGCGAACCGTCGCGCTCGACGGGATCCGCGCCCTGCGCCTGTCCGCCGACGAAGGCGCCCGGGCGATCGGGATCGAGGTGCCGCCGACCATGCCGCCGAGGGTCAAATGCCGCGGCATCGAGTTCGCCGAATTCGCCTTGACCCGCGAGGAGGCGGACGAGCTCGCTCCGCTACTGCGCTCGCTCGGCTTCGCCTGCACCGGCCTCCATCGCTCGAAGGACGTCGCGCGCTGGCAGCAGGGCGACATCAACCTGATCATCAATTCCGAGCCGGAGGGATTCGGCCACTCGCAGAATGTCGTCCACGGCCCCTCGCTGGCGGCCTTGTGCCTTCGGGTCGACGATGTCGCCGGAGCCGCGAAGCGGGCCGAGATGCTGTCGATCGCCAGCTTCGAAGGCCGGGTCGGGCGCGGGGAGATGAAAGTACCGGCGGTGCGCGATCCGGCCGGCGCCCTGATCTATCTGGTCGAGGCCGGCAGCGAGGAGGAGATCTGGCGTCGGGACTTCGTGGCAGCCGCGCCCGAGGACGGCGAGACGGGCGCCGGCCTCATCGCCTTCGACCACATCGCCTTCGCCACTTCGGACCAGGAGATACTCTCCTGGCTGCTTTATTATTTCGCCTTGTTCGAGATCGAGAAGAGGCCTCTGGTCGAGGTCCCCGACCCGCAGGGGCTGGTCCAGTCGCAGACGGTCGAATCGCCCGACCGCGCCTTGCGGCTCGTGATCAACGGATCGACCGCGCCGGGGACGCTCTCCTCTCGGCTGCTCAGGCGCTATTGGGGCGCCGGGGTCCAGTATCTGAGCTTCGCCACCGACGACATCTTCGCCACCGCCGAGCGGATCGAGGCGCTCGGCCTCGAGCGGCTTCCGATCCCGGCCAATTATTATGACGATCTCGAGGCGCGCTTCGGCTTGCCCGCCGAGACGATCGACCTGATGGCGCGCCATTCGATCCTCTACGACCGCGACGACCAGGGCGAATATTGGCAGCTGAGCTCGCGCGCCTTTCGCAAGCGCTTCTTCTTCGAGATCGTCCAGCGCCGTGCCTATGACGGCTATGGAAGCCCCAACGAGCTCACCCGGCTGGCAGCGCAGTCGCGGTTCCGCGACGAGGCCGAGCTGGACATCTGATCGCATTGCCGGCGCCCTACAGGTTCGCCACCACTGAGCTTGCCGCTATGAGTCTGTCGAAAACCAAAGACTTAGCCAGAATCGTCATTCCCGCGAAAGCGGGAATCCAGACGGCCTGAGTGACCGATAAAATGATCGTTCTGGATCCCCGCTTGCGCGGGGATGACGAACAAAAGCGTGCGAATGCCGCAGGCCGGCACCGGGCTTTCACGGCGCCGGGAACACGACTCCCAGCGCGCTGCCGATCGCGCCGGTGACGACGGACAAAGCGGCATTGACCGCCCGCTCCGCGGTGAGGATGCCCATGCCCTTGACCGCCATCAGGACGGCGCGCGAAGCGCTCTTCTGGATGTCGAGGTGGAGCGCCATCTCCTCGTCGTCGATCACCCCGGTCAAGCGAAGCTGGCCGATCTGGGCCACCGAAGCAGCGATCTTGGCCGCTTCGGCCTTGGCATATTCGACGATATCCGAGCCTTGATCGTGGATCACCCCGAGCATGGCGGCGAGCGCATCCTGGCTGATCCGGCCGAGATCGATGGACCCCATGGTCTTCCTTTCAGTGGCTCATGCCGGCTTTTCACCGCGCTGCTTGGCGATCTCGAGCTTGAGGATCGCCCCGAAGATGACATTGAGCCCGCTCATCGCGGGCTGCAGCTCGGCCGCCGACTGGCAGCGGCCGCTCGCCGTCGCCGACTTGTGCAGCGATTCGAAAATGTTGAGCGCATGCTTCAGCTCGGCGACCTGGGCGATGGTCGGCTGGTTCTGCGGAATGGCGCCGACCCGAAGCTCGAGCGATCCGACGTCGGCATGCTGCTGCGTGTAGAAATCCCGGTAATTGGAGTAGAAGCAAGCGGGCGCGACCTGCTCGCCGAGCGCCTCGGCGTGGATCGCGGCATTCCTTTGCAGCGCCGATGTCATCGTGTCGGTGCCGACATCATATTTGGACAGGAAGGTGACCGCGCAGCCGGCGAGCGCGAGGCTCAGGGCGATCGACACGATGAGGCGTCTCGCCGGACCCATCGCCACAACTTCGAAGTCTCGGCCCCTGCCCATGGAAAACCTCCCCTCGCGGCTCGCCGGGCGAGCGCCTTGAAAACCCGGCCATTCTATCGGGAGAATCCGTGCCTCGCCATAGGGCAACAGCAGAGGCGTGAAGAAGAGCCACCCCCGGCCTCTCCACGAAGCCGTGGCGGGGCGTTGTTCCCACCGCTCATCTAGCGCTCGCCTCCACGACTTCGTGGAGTGGCTGGGGGTGGTCCTGCCTCCCGCCCCGAGCGGCGACGCAGGTCAGGAAGGCGACCGCGGTGCCGATGGTGAGCTGATAGGGGAAAGCGAGCATCTTCCATCCCGGCGGCAGGCCGAGCCAGTCGACCACATAATCCTGCTGGACGAGGATCGCCGCGAAACCCGTGGCGAGCGCCCAGATCACCGAGGCCGACGACCCGCGGCGGGTGAACAGAGCGGTGAAATAGACACCGAGCAGGC
>JAQGLD010000361.1 GCA_028293055.1 Alphaproteobacteria bacterium | reverse complement strand
AGGGTCGCGCGGCTGCTGGTGTCGAGCGTGTCGACATTGCGCATCGTGTCGCGCTCGTAGCGCAATTCGTACGACAGGCGGACCTTGAGCGGGCCGAACAAGGCCGCGTCGAGCGCGCTGACAGCGCTGCCGCTCTTATTGTCCTGCTCGAAATAGACGCTGCCGGTCTGGCGGAATTCGAGCCGCGGCGAAATCTTCCAGGTCAGATTGGCCGAGGCGCGGGCGGCGATCATCGTTGCCGCGCCCTCGCTGTCGCGATGATAATCGGTCTGGCGGAAGGCGGGGCCGCCCTCGAGATCGAGGTGGACGAGCGGCCTGGCGATCACCGCATAGCCGGCACCGGCGCCGAGCGTGAAGCGATTGTCGAAGCCCAGGAACGGGTCGTGCTCATATTGGGAGAGGCCGTAGAGGTAGAGGCCGTCCTGCATCGCGTAGCGCGGCTGCCACGAGGCGGTGACCCGCTCCTTGCTGAGCACTCCATTGGTCCGCTGCATCTCGGCCCGCGCTTCGACCCGATGGCGCCACCTGATCCCCTGGCGGTCGGCGTTGAGCGCCGCATAGGCGCCGAGGCTGCTCGAACTGCCGGTCGATCGGGCGCCGCCGAGCTCGATCTGGCCCTTCCACAAATCGAGCGGCCCTGCGCTCGCGATCCTCGCCAGCTTGGCCTGCTTCTGCTTGGCTTCGGATTCGGCGCGGGCGGTGCGGAAATCCTTGATCACCGCCTCGATCTCGCCAGCGGCGCCGGGATAAGCCTGGCGGGCGAATTTCGCCACGGTCTCGACCGCCGCCGGATCGCCGGCCTTGATCGCAGCCTCGATGACGTTGCGGACCTCGTTGGGCAGCGAGGGCGCGGCGGGAACCGGCACTTCGCTTTGCACCGGCAGGGTGACGCTGGTCGACGGATCGGCGCCCGAGCGCGGCGCCGGCCCCGGCTTCTGCGCTTCGACGGGGATCAGCGGCGGGGGCGGGGCGGGCACGTCCCGGCCGATGACCGGAATCGTCTCGAAGGCGGGCGAAGACGGGACCGCGGCCTGCAGGGCTGCGACGGCGAGGACGGCAAGCATGAGACTGCCGTAGCTAGCGCTAACATCCTGTACAATGCGTGAAGCTACGAGCTCTCCAACGCGGGCGCGAGCCAGAAGGGAATGCGCGCGCTGCCGAAATCGTCGACCCGGCGATGCTCGACCGCGAGCCCGAGCTCGGGGTAGAAAGCGATCGTGCGCGGCCCCGGCTCGGCGGCCGGCGCCACGACCAGCCGGCGATTGACCTTCGATCTATAGTTCATGCGGGCAGTATTCTCCTGGCCGACATAGCAGCCCTTGGTGAAGCTGACGCCGTTCAGCTCTGCGGCATTGCATTCGAGCCAGAGGATCCTGTCGCTGCCGAGCTCGGCGCGGCCCTCGGTCACGCCGAGCGAGAGGCGATGGGCGAGCCAGCCCTCGGCAGGTTCGCTTGCCGGGGCAAGCCAGCGATAGCCAAGCTCGGACAGTCGAGGGTCGCTTTCCGGCGAAGCCCGGGATCCAGTGGTGGCGCCGGTCTGGGCCCCGGCCTGCGCCGGGGAGCCGAGTGACCAGTGAACCGCAAGCGTCTCGTCCCGCTCGATCGCGATCTTCCGCCGCAGCCGGTAGAGCGTCAGGCGCTTCCTGAGATCGTCGGCAGCCTCCGCTTCGCAATCGATCAGCACATCTTCTCCGCCAGCCCAGAGGATGAAGTCGAACAGGGCCTTGCCCTGCGGAGTCAGCAATCCGGTCCAAAGCGGCCGGCCCGGCGCGAGCCCGAGGACGTCCTGGGTGACGAGGCCCTGGAGGAAGCCCGGCACATCCTCGCCGGAAAGGCGGAGCAAAGCGCGGTCGGTGAGGGTGGTGGCGGGCATGGAGTGGAGGTAGGGGTAAGCGCGCGGATTGCAAAGGCGGCCGTGCCCGTCATTCCGGCGACTGCCGGGATCTCGGCTCGCAAAGGCGCAATAACCAGGGAGATCCCGGCTTTCGCCGGGATGATTTGATGGCCGAAACCTACGACCTTATCCTGAAGAACGGCAGAGTCTGGACCCCCGGCGGGTCGGTGCTCGCCGATATCGGAGTCAGCGGCGGCAGGATCGCAGGGATAGGGGTCTCCGGCGACGCGGCCGAGACGATCGACTGCGCCGGGCTCGACATCCTGCCCGGCGTGATCGACACTCAGGTCCATTTCCGCGAGCCCGGACTTGAGCAGAAGGAGGATCTCGAGAGCGGCAGCCGCGCCGCGGTGCTCGGAGGGGTCACCGCCGTCTTCGAGATGCCCAACACCAAGCCCAACACCGACAGCGCCGAGGCGATCGAGGACAAGCTCGCGCGCGCGCGCGGGCGGATGTGGTGCGACCATGCTTTCTATGTCGGGGCGACCGCGGCCAATGCCGAACGCCTGATCGCGCTGGAGCGCCTGCCTGGGACAGCGGGGGTCAAGATCTTCATGGGCGCCTCGACCGGCGATCTGCTCGTCGCCGAGGATTCCGAGCTCGCCAGGGTGCTCGCTTCGGGCAAGAGGCGGGTCGCGATCCACGCCGAAGACGAAGCACGGATGAACGCGCGCGCCGGCGAGCGAATCGCCGGCGATCCTTCGAGCCATCCGGTGTGGCGCGACGACGAGAGCGCGATGCTCGCGACTCGTCGGATCCTCAAGCTGGCCCGCGAGGCGAGGCGGCGGATCCACATCCTCCATGTCACCACCCCTGCCGAGCTCGAACTGATCGCCCGGCACAAGGACATCGCGACCTGCGAGGTCACTCCCCAGCACCTTACCCTCGCCGGCGAGGACGCCTATCCGCGGCTCGGAACCCACGCCCAGATGAACCCGCCTATCCGCTCGGGCGCGCATCGCGACGGCCTATGGCATTGGCTCAACCAGGGCGTGCCCGACGTGATCGGCTCCGATCACGCGCCGCACACGATCGAGGAGAAAGCGCAGGCTTATCCGGCCAGCCCGAGCGGGATGCCAGGCGTGCAGACCTTGCTGCCGCTGATGCTCGACCATGCAGCGAAGGGCCGAACCAGCCTGCAGCGAGTCATCGATCTCACCTCGGCCGGCGCGCAGCGAATCTTTGGAATCGTCGGCAAGGGCCGGATCGTCGCCGGCTACGACGCCGATTTCACCATCGTCGATCTCAAGGCCGAATGGACGATCGAGCAGAGCTGGCTCGCCTCGCGCTGCGGCTGGTCGCCCTTCACCGGCGAGCGGCTCACCGGCAAGCCGATCGGAACGGTGATTCGGGGCCGGCGGGTGATGTGGGAGGCG
>JAQGLD010000348.1 GCA_028293055.1 Alphaproteobacteria bacterium | reverse complement strand
CGGGTACGACCGCTGTCCACTTTACCGTAAACGAAGTTGGGAACGAGCCTGGCACCTGGGACAAGACTGTGGCGAACATCGCGCAGCTTGACCAGATGATCGCCGATAACGCCGATGTCGTGCTCCGGGCGCTTGGTAGCGCAGATTTTCGGGCTGCGAAGGCTTCGAACCGACTGGCGGTTTATTACGGTGTGCAGGACACCAGCCTGGTCGGCACCGAGCTCGATCGCCTGGCTTTGCTCAAGGGGCTCGGAGTACGCATTGTCCAGCTGACCTACAATCTGCGAAACCTGTCTGGAGACGGGAGTCTCGAGCCGGCCAATGGCGGTCTCTCGAAGCTTGGCCGTGACACGATCGCGCGTATCGAACACGAAAAGCTGCTGCTCGACCTGAGCCATGGGGGCCAGCGCACGATTGCCGAGGCGCTCGCAGCGGCGACCCGGCCGCCGACCATCAGCCACACCGGCTGCCGAGCACTCAACGACAATCCGCGAAACGTCTGGGATGCTGAGATGAAGGCCTGCTCAGACAAAGGCGGCGTGATCGGTATTTACTGGATGCCGTTCCTGGTCGCGAACAGCAGGCCGACGGGCGCCGACGTCGTCGCGCACATGACGCACGCACGCAATATCTGCGGGGAGGACCACGTTGCGATCGGCACAGACGGAGTCATCGGGAGAACCGTTATCGATGAGAAGGCCCGCGCCGCCCAACGCAAGTTCTTCCAGGACCGAAGCAAGCGTGGCATCGCGGCGCCAGGGGAGGGGCCCGATATCTTCAATGTCGTTGCCGAATGGGATGATCCGATGCGCTTCAAGCACCTGGCGGACGGGCTTGCGCGTGCGAGATGGACAACGACGCAAATCGAGAAGGCACTCGGCGCAAACCTCCTGCGCCTTTACGGTGATGTTTGGGACACGTGATCTGACTTCCCGTCCCGCTTGGCGCCGATCGTGCTGAAAAACTGAGAACCTGCACGGTTGCTTTCGACAGCGACCTGCTCCGGCGCCTGTCCGAGGCGAGGGTCGAACGCTGCCGGGCCGAGGGGACGCGGGTCATTCGAAACGGGTTGATCCGGATCATCTCGCCGAAGTCGTTGCGTTGCTGCTCTCGTCAACCCGAATCCTTCGTCAACCTCCTATGCCGAGGTGAATGACTAACCGAAGACGATCCGAATTTTACGTCGACGGTCCGCCCAGCTTGTCGGTTCAGCGCCTCCCTCGCCTTCAAGTTCGAATACAGTGCCTCCGCCCGAGGCCATGTTCGATTGAACGCTCGTGCCGCCACCAGATTTCTGCACCTGCCCTGACTGGGCCGTTCAAGCTCGTGCAAGCTACGGGTTTCTAAGGAGGATTTTACGGCAAGGCGTGCTGAGCGCAACCCCTCGGGCCTGCGGCAAGCAACACTGGCGCCTCGCCACCTTCGGCTCGCCTTCCACAAGGCTGCCATTACGATTGGGAGCGGACATGGCGAACGGCGATTCGGCTAAAACCCCCGCGGCAACGACCGAGATCTCCCGTAGGAGCGAAGCCCGGTATCTGTTTGAACAGGCGGCGATGGCGCGACGCGCGGCCGACGTAACCAGTCTCCCAAATGTGCGTCTCCGCGAACTTCAATCGGCGGCAACCTGGACGAGGTTAGCTGAAGCCGCCGAGCGGCGGGAGCGGTTCGTTTCAATCGAGACCGATCAAACCGATAAGCGGGCTCGTCGGGGGCCAACGCCCATGAAAAGTCGCTGAGAGCAAAGGCCGTCGACTGTCGCGTGTCGTTTCGCTCAAAGGCGGCCACGTGCGGCGTCTTTCGTCCAACAGGCCCTGTAGCGTCAGGCGCAGTGAAGCTAGCCTTCCTCGATGCGAAGTGCCGATCGTATTTCCCATACACCGCGGCAAGGACTGCGCCATAGGCGGGTTCGTCCCTGGCGAAGGTGTCCGACGCCGCGGCGACGCAGGCGTCCCCCTGACCGCCGCTCAGCGGCGCAGCCTCCAGAAATCGCAATGAAGCTCGATCGGCCATGCCGGGCCAGCCTGCCGCAGCGGGCTCCGCGGCGAAGCATTATGCCGATGCAACCTGCCTGTCATGGCGAAGGGCAAGGCATGTTCCCCAGCGACAAACGCACCCTGGTCGAATGAGGACCCGACCGGACTGCGGGGACGGATCCGTGCGTGCTTGATCCCAACAAGGACGCTCCGCGCTATACACATCTGAACCACATAATGGATTTCGGGCGCTGGAAGTATGGCGACCCGCTCCTCAGCTCGGATGGGCAAAAGATCTATCAGATCGGGTCCGTCGACCTTGCCGGCCGCGGTGTCGGCCAAGGCGTCGTGCTCATCACTCTGCCACCTTATCAGTAATAGGTGCACGGCCGTTCACCGGGACCAGGCGCTGTACTCTGCGGCCCTGGACTTCCGCGACATAGAGCGTGCCATGACTGTCGGTTGCCAGAAGATGCGGGCCGCGAAATTCACCCGGCCCCGCCCCGAAGCGACCGATGGTTTTGACTAGGCGCAGCGTCGCGCGTTCGAGCACGACGACGCGCGCGTTGCCGAAATCCGCGACGTACAGATAGCGCTGCCCAAGATCGGGCGAGAAGGCGATGCCGGAAGCCGTCGTTCCCGAGGGCATGTTGCGATCAACGAAGACCTGACGAAGATATTCGCCGCCGCGCGTGAAAACCTGAATCCGTTGATTGTTGCGATCCGAGACATAGACTAGGTGATCTCGCGAGAGGCGGACGCCGTGGACCCCGTCGAAATGCGACGGCTCCTCCCCCTTCCCCTGTACGAAGGGATCGCCGTCAGCGCGCGGTATTGGGGCAGGACTGGCCGGCGGGTCCGTCCCGTAGGCACCCCACATGCGCTTGAAGGCGCCGGACTCACTGTCGAAAACGATGACGCGCCTGTTTACGTATCCGTCTGCGACGTAGAGCTCCCGCGCCGCGTCATCGACATAGAGATCGCCGGGTGCATGAACGTCTTTCGTGTCGGCATCCCCGGTGCTGGCCCCGCGCCTGCCAATCTGCCGCAAGAAATGCCCGTCGCCGGAAAAAGTGAGGACCATATCGTCGCCGGGCTGGCCGGGGGTCCGGAAATTGCCAGCGATCCAGACACGCCCGCGGCCGTCGACCGCGATGCTGTGTTCGACCGTCGGCCAGTCATAGCCGTCGCCAGGACCGCCAAAGGCCCGCAAGAATTTGCCATGGCGATCGAAAGCAAGCACCGGCGGTGCGGCGCGCGCCTGATCGACAGCTGGAATGGTATGTGGGCGGTGGAGCACCCAAACATTGTCGTGCGCGTCGACCGCGACGGCGGTTATCTCTCCCAGCATCCAACCATTGGGCGTGTGAAGCCCCCTGGCATCCGCAAGAAAGCGGGGGGCTTTCACGCTGGCCGGAACAGCCATCGACGGCAACGCGGCGAGCGATAGAAAGGAGATTACCATGAATAGGCAGTGCGAAAGCCCCACCCCGCGCTTGATGCTGCCGGGCGCTCGCGTCCTCCCGCTCATGGTCTCACCATTCATCTCAAGCTTACCGGTCATCGACAAATTCACGCCTGATCTGGCGCCTCATTTCCGGGTGCTACGAAGATCGGCTTCGCTCCACACGCTATCAGGTCGACGATATCCTCGCTTTTCGGGGAAGCGTCGGTAACCAGCCTCCAGGATGACGGGAAAAGCGTCCAGGCGGTGGAATCCGCTCGTCCGACCTTGCTGGCGTCCGCGAGAACCACCAGTTCGCGGGATTGGCGGATCATCGTGCTTTTGAGATACGCTTGGTCCAAGCTCGCTTCGCAAAGGCCGCGTTTGGCAACTACGCCGTCCGCGCTCATGAACGCGCGGTCCGCCGTCAG
>JAQGLD010000333.1 GCA_028293055.1 Alphaproteobacteria bacterium | reverse complement strand
TAGAGTGTGTTCGAGCCAAGTGGATACACTTGGCGGCTCGGAACACACGGCAAACAAAAGAAAACTAGACGCGGGACCGGTTCAACTGAACCGGGACAGAGTCTAGTCCGACCGCTCAGCTCATATGGACGGCCTTGGTCACCAGGTGCGCGGCCACGCCCTCGGGCCCATCCTCCGAGCCGTAGCCGCTATCCTTCATCCCGCCGAACGGGCTGTCCGGCCAGCTCAGCCGGACTCCATTGATCGCGACCATGCCGGCCTCGATCTCGTCGCCGAGCCGGTTCTGGCGGCGGCCGTTTTCGGTGAAGCAATAGGCCGCAAGGCCGAAGGGAAGCCGGTTGGCCTGGGCGATGGCTTCCTCGACCGTTTCGAAAGGGTGGAGCAAGGCGAGCGGGCCGAACGGCTCCTCGTTCATCGCGCGGGCCTCGATCGGGACATCGGCGAGAACGGTGGGCGGGAAGAAGAAGCCCCCGGCATTGCCGCCGCGTTCGCCGCCGGCGAGGAGGCGGGCGCCGCGCGCCTGGGCTTCCTGGACCAGCGATTCGATCGCCTCGGGCCGCCGCGCATTGGCCATCGGGCCCATCTGGCTGTCGGGCGCCAGGCCGTCGCCCATCCGCACCTGCCGGGTGCGCTCGGCGAAGCCGGCGGCGAATCGGTCGTAGATGCCGCTCTGGACATAGAAACGCGTCGGAGCGACGCAGACCTGGCCGGCGTTGCGGAATTTGTGAGCAACCAAAGTGTCGAGGGTGCGATCCAGGTCGCAATCGTCGAAGACCAGCACCGGGCCGTGCCCGCCAAGCTCCATCGTCACCTTCTTGAGCGTGTCGGCCGCCAGCCTGGTGAGATGCTTGCCGACCGGCACCGAGCCGGTGAAGCTGAGCTTCCTGATGATCGGCGAAGCGAGCAGCTGGCGCGACACCATGTCGGGCACTCCGAACACGCATTGCGCGACCGGGCCGGGAAGCCCGGCATCCTCGAAGCAGCGCATCACCTCGACGGCGCTGCCGGCAGTCTCCTCGCTCGGCTTGATGACGATCGAGCAGCCGGCGGCGAGCGCCGGGGCGATCTTGCGCACCACATTGAGGACCGGGAAGTTCCACGCACAGAAGGCCGCGACCGGCCCGACCGGCTGCTGCAGGACCAGCGAGCGCGTCCCCGCCGGGCGCGGCAGCACCCGGCCATAGATGCGCTGCGCTTCGCCGGCGTGGAATTCGAGTAGGGCAGCTGCGAACGCGACCTCCCCTTTCGCCTCGGCGAGCACCTTGCCCTGCTCGAGCGTCGCGATGCGGGCGATGCGATCGGCCCTCTCGCGCAGCAGGGCTGCGGTCCTGATCAGCAAGGCGGCGCGCGCGTCGGGCGCGGTCCCGCGCCACGTCTCGAAGCCGCGCCGGGTCGCTTCCAGCGCGCGGTCGAGGTCTTCGGCGGTGGCGAGCGGCAGCGCCGCATGGCCGCCGCCGGTCGCGGGGTTGAGCACCTGGCTGGTCTCGCGCCCTGCGCCGCCCAGCCATTCGCCGTCGACATAGAGGCCAAGCCGCACTTCATACCCGCTCATCGCCATATCTCCTGAATCCGTGCCGCCCCCATGAGCGATCTACGCGATCGGCACCAGAACGGATCGTACAGGGCCGATGATGGGCGGCACGAAGGCCGGTCAGGCCATGCAGGACAGCAAAGGCGCCGTCGCGACGATGGTCGTGCCGCGCTGACCCCTGTGGATCTCGAGCGTTCCGCCGAGCTGGGCCATGCGCGCGCGCATTCCGGTGACTCCGCCGGCGGCGCCCGCGCGATGGTCGCCGATCCGCCGGTCGAAGCCGATTCCATCGTCGGCGATGGTCAGCACCATCTCCTCGCCCTCGATGTCGAGCGCGACGACCACCTTGGCAGCGCCGCTATGGTGATGGACTTCGGCGAGGGCCTCCTGGACGACCCGGAAGATGGGCAGCGAGGTCAGGACCGGCAGATGGTCGACCGCCTCCGAAACCCGGACGTGCGCGACGATGCCGCTGCGCGCCGCGAAGCCTTCGACGAGGATTCGGAGCGCATCGCCGACGGCATGGCTGTCGAACACCGGCGGACGGAGCAGGAATGTGACCATTGCGAGCTCCCGCTTGACCTCGCCGATCGACGCCTTGGCGTCGCCCAGCGCCTCCTCGATCAACGCGGATTCGTCGCTGGCCGCGGGCTCGGCCAGCGCCTGGAGCCGCATCAAGGCGAGATCGGCCGCGGCGAGGTGCTGGCCGGTGGCATCGCGCAGCGTCTCGGCCAGACGGAGCCGCTCCTCGTCGCGAAGGGTGAGCATCCGGCCGGACACGGCGCGCACCTCCTCGTCCATGCGATAGCGGTCGGAAACGTCCATCGCGACCCCGAGGACCATGGTCGCTTTTCCGTCCGCGCCGCGAGAAATCACCGTCTCGCGGCTGGCGAGCCGGCGATAGCTGCCGTCGCGATGCAGCATGCGATATTCGATCATGACGGTCCCGCTCTCGTCGCCGGCGGCGAGCGAATCGAAATGGCGGTCCACCCTCGCGATATCGTCGGGATGGAGCAGATTGGGGAGCAGCCGCTCGCCCATCCGCGCGACCGCCTCGCGGCTATAGCCGAGCAGATTGTGGATCTGCCCGGCGACGAAGCAATTGCGGCGCTCGATGAGGTCGAACAGATAGATGAAGTTGGGACAGGTCAGGCCGAGATGATCGATCAGCGCCTGATGGTGGGCTGCATCCATACCCAGCCGTTTCTCGCGAACGACATTGTGGACCATGCCGAAGATGTGGACGATCGGAGCATCCCCCTCTGCCGCGGGAATCAGGGTGGTGGTCCAGGCGAGCTCGCCGTCGGGAAGCGAAGTGGAGCGATCGTAGGAATGGCTCGAGCGCTGGGCGATGGCCAGCCGCAAATTGGTTTCGAGATGGCAGAGCCCCGGAGGCGCGAGACAATGTTCGAGCGCCTTGCCCTTAACCTCGTCGAGCGGACGGTCGATCCAGTTGGACAGGGTCGCGTTGCCGTCTTCGAACAGGAATGCGCCGTCGTCCGCGATTCGTATGACGAAGAAGGCGATTTCGGGCTGCGCGAACATGCCCCGATAGAAGGCGCCGGCCTCCACCGCGGGCGCTTGCTCTCGCTCAAGCTCCATCGATCCGCTCCTTGCAGCAGGGCACCGCGCTTCGCACGCGGTCCGATCCGAACGCAAACCCTCCGCGAATCGTAGACGGCGAGCGCGGTCGCGACAATGCGCCGATCAAGACCACCCTCCCCGACCGAGCCGGCTCCGTAGAAAACCCGCCAGCCGGTCCGGATCTTTCCAACCAATTGCGGCCGCCAGATCAGGCTTCGGCCTTGATGGCGGCGATGAGTCAAGGCTTCGGCAAGTGCGGCGGATGTGGCGGAGAGGGAGGGATTCGAACCCTCGGAACCCTTGCGGGCTCAACGGTTTTCGAGACCGCCCCGATCGACCACTCCGGCACCTCTCCGCAAATGGGTAGATCGCCCCTCGCGCGGAGGGGCGGGTCGACAGGCGCGGGGCCTTAGCGGATGGTACTGGCGTTGCCAAGGCTCGCTTGCCTCTCGCCGGATAAGGCCTACATGAAGGACATGATGGAGAGACCCGACACATCCCATATCGACAGCCTGGCCGCTGCGCTCGCGGCCCCGGCGATCTCCCATGCCAATTTCGCAATCGGCGATGTGGTCCGCCACCGCCTGTTCGACTTCCGCGGAGTCGTCTTCGACGTCGATCCGGTCTTCGCCAACAGCGACGAATGGTATGAAGCGATCCCCGAGGATATCAGGCCGCCCAAAAGCCAGCCTTTCTATCATCTGCTCGCCGAGAATACCGAATCCTCGTATGTGGCCTATGTCAGCCAGCAGAATCTGATGCGCGACGACAGCGACGAGCCGATCGACCATCCCGCGATCAAGGGACTGTTCGACGATTTCGCCGAGGGCCGATATCGGCTGAGGCGGGAGCATCGCCACTAGACTCGGCTCGTTCGGGATCGCCGAAGGATTCCATTCGGATCGAGCGCGCTCGAGAGGCGCCAAGGCCGGCGGAGCGGCCTTCGGCGTTGACAAGAAAACCCCTCCGATGTAGCAGCCCCCTTCTTCCGCGCGGACCCTGGGTTTCACGCCGATTTCGCGCGGAAAAAGCTGGAAGGTAGTTGAGAAAAGCCATGTTCGCAGTCGTGCGCACGGGCGGCAAGCAGTATCGCGTTGCCGCCGGAGACAAGATCGTTGTCGAGAAACTCGCTGGTGAAGCGGGTGACACCATCACTTTGGGCGATATCCTGATCGCCGGCGAAGGCGCCGATCTGCGCGCCACGGACGGTCTCACCGTCTCCGCCGAGATCATCGCCCAGGCGAAGGCCGAAAAGGTCATCGTCTTCAAGAAGCGCCGGCGGCACAATTATCGCCGCAAGAAGGGCCATCGCCAGCAGCACACGATCCTGAGGATCCTGGGCATTGGCGACGAGAAGCAGGAATCCAAGCCGAAGAAGGCCAAGACGGCCGCTCCGGCCAGCGAATCCGCTGCCCCGACTCCGGTCGAGGAAACTCAGGTCGCCGCGACTCCGGTTGCCGAGACTGCGGCGCCCGCAGCCGAGGCGCCGGCCAAGAAGGCGCGCGCGCCGAAGGCCGATGCCCCCGAAGTTTCGACCAGCGAAGATGCGCAGGCCGCCGAGCCAGCGAAGATCGAGGGTGCGGAAAGCGAGATGACGGATACGCCCGCTCCCGCTAAGAAGCCCCGCAAGAAGGCGGAGTAAGAGATATGGCACATAAGAAAGCAGGCGGTTCCTCCCGCAATGGCCGCGACTCCGCGGGCCGCCGCCTCGGCGTGAAGAAGTTCGGTGGCGAATCCGTCATCGGCGGCAACATCATCGTCCGCCAGCGCGGCACGAAATATTATCCGGGCGCGGGCGTCGGCATGGGCAAGGACCATACCCTCTTCGCGCTTACCGACGGCCGAGTTGCGTTCCGCGACGGCAAGCTCGGTCGCAAGTTCGTATGCGTCGACGCGCAAATTAGCGAAGCAGCGGAATAGGACGGTCAAGCAAGGGCCGTCCTCACAAGGGCGGCCCCCAAGGTTCACGATAGCGAACCGTTCGAGGGAGAGGGGCCACCCCCTCTCCTTTTTTTTCGTCTCCCTCGAAACTGTCGCCGGCCTGAAACCCGCATGGGCCAAAGGCGTGGCAATAAGAGAGGAAGAGATATGTTCGCCAGGACCGAAAGACTGCTGCTGCGGCCCGCCTGGAGCGAGGACGCCCCTGCCCTCGCCCGGATCGCCGGCGATGAGGCCGTCGCGCGCAATCTCGCACGCCTGCCATCCCCTTATTCGCTCGACGATGCCGAGGCGTTCATCGCCTCCCAGCAGCGCAAGCCATGGCCGGCGCTGATGATCCTGCGCCGGACACATCGCGCGCCACAACTGATCGGAGTCGCCGGGATCGATCCGCTCCACGGTTCCACCCCCGAGCTCGGCTATTGGCTGGCCCGGCCCTATTGGGGGCTCGGCTATGCGACCGAGGCAGGCCGGGCGATCGTCGCGCTGGCGCGCGACAGCCTCAGGGTCAAGCGGATCGAGGCGGGCCATTTCATCGACAATCCGGCCTCCGGCCGGGTGCTGCGCAAGCTCGGCTTCCGCCCGACCGGCGAGGTCGTGATGCGCCGGAGCGTGGCGCGCGGCCGCGAGGTCGCGTCGATGCGCTACGCGATCGACCTCGGCGCGAACAGCGAGCTGCAGTGCGACGATGCGCTCGAGGA
>JAQGLD010000307.1 GCA_028293055.1 Alphaproteobacteria bacterium | reverse complement strand
TCGCCATGTCCACCGGACATGGCTGCGTAGTCCGGGGGACTGCGCACCTGCTCATGGTGGAGGGGTAGAAGGCACCGGTTCCAGTGGTTCTGTCCGGACCCACAGGGTCTACGGCAGCTACCCCTCCACCAGGCTTCGCCTGGTCCCCCTCCCCATGAGCATCGCTCACAGGGAGGATGAGATCGCAACTCAGTCCGTATGGACTTCCGCCCGGACGCGCGGCAGTTCGAAAAAAGGCCAGGCTTTCGCCCGGCCCGTGTCGCCTCAATCCTCGCGGGTGATGCGTTCGTTCTTCTCGTGGCGCTCCTGCGCCTCGACCGACATCGTCGCGATCGGCCGCGCCTCCAGGCGGGCGAGCGAGATCGGCTCGCCGCTGACCTCGCAGAAGCCGTATTCGCCCGATTCGATTCGGCGTAGCGCCGCATCGATCTTCGAGATGAGCTTGCGCTGGCGGTCGCGGGTGCGAAGCTCGATCGACCAGTCGGTCTCGCTCGACGCGCGATCGGTGAGGTCGGCCTCGCGGATCGGCCCGCTCTTGAGCTGCGCCATGGTCCCGCGCGATTCGCGAAGGATCTCGTCCTTCCAGTCGAGCAGCTTGTGCCTGAAATAGGCCAGCTGGGTGCTGTTCATGAACTCTTCGTTCGCAGTCGGCCGATAGCCTTCCTGCGATTTGAAACTTACCGAAAAACTTTGATCGTAAGCCGTCGCCATAACCCCTCCGCTACTCGGCAAGGCCGCAATCGCAGCCTGCACATCCTCGACACCATCCGCCGAGCTTTCGAGTCGCCCTAGGGTGGACGGTATCTGCCCCACCGCGCCTATACTCATCGCAAAGGGGGAGCGCAAGTCACTCAAAATGCGATCAAATTAGTAGTGCATTTGATGCGACGAACCGAGTCTTGCGCCGCCTTGCCGGAACTCGGCCGGTAGCCGGCTTTTCCGCAGAGAATCACTAAGCTCCGATTCGGCGTGCCAATTGAGCGTTAACCATGAAGTGTTCGCGGCCGGCCGGGCCGACTCGTTCACCCCTCGTCATGGTCTGTCTCCTATTGGGACGGAAGCAGGCCAAACCGGCATTTGGCGGGCATTTCCGAGCTACATCGTGGTTAACACCATTGCGTGTAAGGGATTCTTTTGCATCTGGTGGTGTAGCTCGAAGCGGTAGCCGGATGATTTGGAGTGATTGGCCGGCCCCCCCGCAAAGCTTGAAACAGGGTGTTGCTATGTCGGTACGAATGGCTCTGGCTAAACTTTGCGCTTGCACCTGCGGCGGCGCGGTCATTGGCGGTGGTGCGATGCATGTCGCCGAAAACCCGCCGCAGCGGCCCGCAATGGTTCACCATTCCAAGGGCGCTCCGGTGCTCCGCTACTCGAAGGTGATGCCGGTGAAGCGGGTCCGCCGAGTCACTCGCACCGCCTGCATCGTGCGCCGGCCCGGCAGCACGGTGACCACCCGCACCTATTCCTATCCGGCGCCTCTGCCCCCGCCCACCGAGGTGGTTGCGGTCGGCGGCGGCGGCCCGCCGATCATCGTCGGCGGCTCGGGCGGCGGCGGTTTCGGCGGCGGCTTCTTCAGCGGCGGTTTCTTCGGCGGATCGAGCGGAACCGCGATCTTCACCGCCTCGACCTCGACCGGCGGAATCTCCTCGACCTCGACCGGTTCGAGCAGCTCTTCTTCTTCGAGCTCCTCGTCGAGCAGCTCTTCCTCGTCCAGCTCCTCCTCCGGCTCGTCGAGCTCGTCGGGCGGCGGCAAGGATCATTCGAAGCACGATCACAGCTCGAGCGGCGGATCCAACGGCAGCTCGGGGTCCAGCGGCAGCTCCGGATCGAGCGGAAGCTCGGGATCCAGCGGCAGCTCGGGAAGCTCGTCGAGCTTCGGCGGCAGCACCAGCACGAGCAGCACCGGATCGAGCAGCAGCTCGTCCAGCTCCTCTTCCTCCAGCTCGTCGAGCTCGAGCGGCGGTTCGAGCTCCTCGACGGGCGGCACCAAGGTTCCGGCGCCGCCGATGATCCTGCTGTTCGGCGCCGGCGCCGCCGCCTTGGTGGCGCGCCGCCGGTCGGGGCGCCAGCTGGCCACCGCCACCGCCTGATCCACTACCGACAGAGAAAAGGCCGCGTCCCTCCCGGGGGCGCGGCCTTTTCCTTGTCTTGCCTCGTGCCGGACTATTCGTCGCGGACTATTCGGCCCGGCCTACTTGCCGGTCGGCGGGGTCGTGCTGGCTGCGGGCGGCGCTCCGGCCGCCTTCGCCGCGGCTTCGAGCTGATCGACGGTCATAGCGACGATCGGCCCGTTGGCCCCGATCCCGACCGACGCGCGCGGCAGGCGCACCGCGGCGCCCGAGGCTAGCTTCACCGTGACGAACTGGTCGTCGATCGCCTGGATCGTACCGACCGTGCCGCCGGCGCTTCCGGTGATGGTCGCGCCGACCGCGATCTTCGCGGCGGCGGCGGCGAGTTGCTGCTCGACCGCGCCGTTCAGTTGGTCGCGTGTCATGCTGAACAGCAGCCCGTTGGGCGCCGCGGTGAACGAGGTGCGCGGGAGCGCCACCTCATGCTTGTCGGTCTTCACCGTGAGGGTCTGCGCGTCGAGCTTGGTGACGGTGCCGACCTCGGCTCCGCTCGTGTCGACCACCTTGGCTCCGACGGCGAATCCGGTGGCCGCCGAAGCTGCCGGGGCAGGCGCCGCGGTCTGCTGGGCCGAGCCCGGCGCCGAGACGGCGGCCAGGGTCAGAGCGATGGGGGAGAAATACAAGGCGATTGGCTTACTCATGACTGCTCCTGAATGTGAAAGTAGGACCGGACCGCCCCTGAGCCGGTCGAGGAAGATTATTCCGCCTGCAGAATTTTCTCAATCTCCGAGACGGGATGGCCGGTAAGGTCCTTGGAGAGCTCCCCGATCAGCCTTTTTTCGACTTCCTTGTGGTAATGCTTCCTCAGCTCGCCGAGCGCCCGCGCCGGGGCGACGACGACCAGCGCGTGAAACTCGTTCTTCAGCGCTCGCTCCTTGAGCAATTCCGCGAGGCCCGCCGCAAACCGATCCTCCTCGAGCTGGTGAAAGTCGGTTTCCTCATAGGCGCTGCGGCCCGAGCTGGTCGAATCGTGCGCCCTGCCCGGCGCATCGGTCTTCTGGTCGCGATCGGCCAGATCGGCGGTCTCGCTTTTGCGTTCCAGCTCGAGATTGGGAAATTCCTCGTCGCCCTCGTTGCGCAGGAACAGCGCCTTCTTGCCGTCCGCGACCAGGACCAGGGCATCGTTCGGGACTTTCATGTCTATCCTCCAATGTTGCCCAACCAACGCCGTTCGGGCGCGCATGGTTGCGAAAAGCCATGCTTGCCCGGCAAACCGGCTCGGCTCATAGCGCCTTCGCGATGCGTATCCTCCTGACCAATGACGACGGCGTCAACGCCCCCGGCCTCAAGGTGCTGGAGACGATCGCGCGCGGCTTTTCCGACGATATCTGGGTGGTCGCTCCGACCGAGGAGCAGTCCGGCGCCGGCCATTCGCTCACCCTCACCCGGCCGGTGCGGCTGCGCAGGCTGGGCGAGCGGCGCTTCTGCGTTTCGGGCACGCCCACCGATTCGGTGATGATGGCGATCGCCCACGTCATGAAGGATTCGCCGCCCGACCTGATCCTCTCCGGAGTGAATCGCGGCGCCAATCTCGGCGAGGACGTCACTTAGTCCGGGACCTGCTCGGCGGCGATGGAGGGCGCGCTCGCCGGAAGCCCGTCGATCGCGCTCAGCCAGAGCTACGAGCGCGAGGGCATGGGCGACACCGTCCCCTTC
>JAQGLD010000271.1 GCA_028293055.1 Alphaproteobacteria bacterium | reverse complement strand
CCGGCCGCCTCGCCGCGGCCGCGATGGCCGTTGTCGGTGATCGTCGCGACGATCGCGTCGGTCGCCTTGAACACATAGCCGGAGATTCGAAACGGCGACTTCAGCCGCAGCTGCAAGGGCCGGACGTCGAGTTTACGCTTCCCCATCAGTAATTCGCTCCGAAGCTCAAGAGGTGGAAGGCGAGCCCGACCCAGAGGATCACCAGAGCGGCGAGGAACAAGGCGATACTCCACACCTTGGCCGGCCAGCGCCTCTTGCCCTTCCAGGTGACCCAGAGATTCCAGGCGAGGATCAAGAAGCCGCCGATAAAGGCGACGAAGCTGAGCGCCTCGAGCAGGTAGACGAAGGGATCGGAGGCAGTGCTGAGCAGCTCGAGGCTCCCAAGCATCGCCAGGACCAGGCCGAACCAGCCCGCCATCGTCGCCAATATCGCGGTCGCGGCGATCCGCGACCACAGATGCGCGCGCTTCAGCGAGCCGTCCAGCGCCAGCGGCGTCTTGTAATGGCGGCGGACCAGCGCCCGCACCGGCCAGAGCAGGACGGTCAGCAACAGCACGATCAGGCTGAGGATCATCAGCGGCAGGACCAGAGCGGAATTCTTGTACCAGGCCGGCCGGTAGAAGACCATGAAGGGCGAGAAGACATCCTCGCTGAAGCGGGTGACCTTGCCGTCCTTGACCTCGGCGGCGAGCCGCTCATGGCCGTTGACATCCTGCCAGACGAAGGGCTGGACCTCCGCCCACTGGCGCGGCTGGCCATTGGTGCCGGGCCAGACCGGGGCGACCAGCCGACCCTTCGAATCGACCGAGACCTTGGACTGGCCGAGCAATTCCGTGAAGTTCATGAAGCTCGAATGCGATCCGCGCGAATTGACCCAGGTGCCGGTCATCATCCGCGCATGCTCGGCTGCGATCGCGGCCGGCACCCGCCTTTTGTCCTCGGGCGCCGGGAAGTAGCGGTCGGCGAAATCCTCCATCAAGGCGCCGCGCAGGATATGGGCAGCGCCTTCGCGTCCCGGGCTGTTGAAGGAGACGAACACTCCGACATGGTCGTCGAGGAACAGCCGCAGGTCGGAATGGAAGGCGACGGTGTCGCCGCCATGGCCGATCGCGCGGTGGCCGTTGAGATTGGTCTCGTAGAAGCCGAGCACCATCCGATTGACCCCGGGGATGATGGTCAGCGCGGTCGAATGCATCATCCGCGCCGTCTCGGGCTTGAGCAGGCCGGCCCCTTCGTTGAGGTGGGCGATCATGAACTTGCCCATGTCGGCGCCGGTCGCAGCGACCGAGCCGGCCGGCGACGGGCCGACATATTCATACTTCACGACCTTGCCGGAAGCGCGATCGTAGCCGGTCGACATCATCGACTGAAGCCGCGCCGGCAATGGCTGGCGAGTCGTCGAGTTGGTCATCCCGATCGGTCCGAAGACATGGCGCTCGACATAGGCGTCGAATGGCTCTCCCGAGACGCGCTGGACGATATAGCCGGCCAGCGAAGCGCCGTAATTGGAATAAGCCGGGGTCGTCCCGGGCGTATAGACCCGCTCGGGCACCCAGCGCTTGAGCAGCACGTCGTAGGTCGGAACCTTGGCTCGGTCGAAGCCGATGATCGACTTGGCCTGCTCCTCGAAACCAGCAGTGTGCGTCATCAGCTGGCGCAGGGTCAGCGGCTTGCCGTCCTTGGGTGGAATCTTGAAATCGATATAGCGGTTCACATCCGCGTCGAGGTCGAGCCTGCCCTGCTCGACCAGCTGCATGACCGCGGTCCAGGTGAACAATTTCGAGACCGAGCCGGGGCGAAACAGGGTGCCCTCCGGATCGACCGGCCGGCGGCTTGCGACGTCCGCGAAGCCATAACCCTTTTCGGCGAGGATCTGCCCGTCCTTGACGACGACGACCACCGCTCCGGCAATGTCGCCGGAGGCGATGGCATAGGGCATGAAGCCGTCGAGCCAGGCATTGACGTCTGCCGCATCGAGCTGGGGATGCCCCGCCGGCGTCGGGGCGGCGGTGGGTACCGTTGCTCCCGACCGAGCCGGAGGCGGATTCGGACCGAGCGGCTGCGGCAGCACCTGATGCTGGGCGATGGCGGCGACTCCGACCACAGCTGCTAACGCGGCAAACAGGAGCTTCAACGAGCGCATGACCGTCTCCCCTTGTGGCCCCAGCCTCTCGCGACCCAGCGAAGGAATCGGCCTGTTCAGGAGAATACAGACCTAAACAGAAAATTGTCAAATGGGGAACGGCGGGCACGAGCGAGTAAGGAAGGGCACACTGGGGACATGACGAGTTTTCTTATCAGGACTGTTGTGTCCATCTGGAAAATGGGGCAGCGTGGCCAGGGTCGCTCGAAGCGACGCAGTGGGAGATGCATCATGAAGGCTGTGCTGGCCATTGCCGCACTGGTCCTGGCGGTCCCCGCCTTGGCCGACCCGCCAAAGGGATTCGACAGCCGAGTGGAGATGCTGCGCCAGCAGATCGGTACGCCGGGAGTCGCGATCGCGATCGTCGAGAACGGCAAGGTCGTCGAGGCAAAAGGCTTCGGAGTCCGCGCGCTCGGCGGTCGTGACCCGGTCGGGCCGGCGACCCTCTTCTACAACGGATCGACCACCAAGGCCTTCACCGTCGCTGCGCTCGCTCAGCTCGTCGACCAGGGCAGGATCGGCTGGGACGACAAGGTGATCGATCGGCTCCCCGGCTTCCAGATGTACGATCCCTGGGTCACTCGGGAGATGACGATTCGCGACCTGCTCGTCCATCGCAGCGGACTCGGACTTGGCGCCGGCGATCTCCTGTTCGTCCCGACCAGCAACCGGACCCGCGCCGAAACCGTCGAGCGCCTGCGCTATATCAAGCCGGCGACGAGCTTCCGCAGCGGCTATGCCTACGACAATATCCTCTACATGGTCGCCGGCCAGCTGATCGAGGCGGTCACCGGCCAGACGTGGGAGGATTATGTCGACGACCATGTCCTCAAGGCCGCCGGAATGGTCAATTCGACGACCCGCCCGGCGCGCCGCCTGGCGACGGCCGACCGGGTCAAGCCGCACGCCCGCCTGGGCGGGCCGATCCGCGGACTGGGCGCGCTGACCGTGCTGGACGAGAAGGAATCGTCGCTCGGCGAGAATTCGGCGCCCGCGGGCAGCTCGATGATGGTCAGCGCGCAGGACATGGGCCGCTGGCTCCAGATCCAGCTTGGCCATGGCAAGCTCCCCGACAGCGACGGCCGCCTGTTCAGCGCCGCCGCGTCCGACCAGATGTGGTCCCCGGTGGTGATCATCCCGAGCCGGGGCCTGCCGCCGCCCCTCCAGGCCGAGGATGCGATGTTCCAGACCTATGCCCTGGGCTGGGATGTCCACGACTATAAGGGCGCCAAGATCGTCTCCCATAGCGGTGCGGTGTTCGGCGGCCAGGCCATCGTGGTCATGATCCCGGAGAAGAATGTCGGCTTCGCGATGATGATCAATGCCGAGGATGGGGAATTGCTGAAGGGCCTCACCAACGAGCTGCTCGACCATTACCTCCAGAAGCCGACCCAGGATTGGACCGCGGACTATATCGCCTTCAAGAAGAAGCGGCTTGCCATGGCCGCGAATATGGTCGGCGCGAAGGAGGCGCAGCCGGTGGCGGTCGGTCCGTCGCTTCCGCTCGAACATTATGCCGGACACTTTGCCGACAGCTGGTACGGCCCGATCACGATCAGCCAAGGCAAGGATGGCCTGCGCATCGCTTTCGAGAAATCCCCGGGGATGACCGGGCGGCTCGAGCACAGGCAATATGACACGTTCCGAACGATCTGGGACAATGCGGCCTATGAAAAAGCGGACGTGACCTTCGGCCTCGACGCCCAGGGCAAGGTCGCCCAGATCACGATGAAGGCGGCCTCGCCCCTGGCCGATTTCAGCTGGGATTATCAGGACCTGCTGTTCACTCCGGTGGGGACAGCGAAATGAGGCGGCTGGTCGCCTTCCTGCTCGCCGGGGCGCTGCCGCTCTCGGCCTTGCCCGCCCAGGATTTCTCCAAATATAGCGACGAGGGCCTGCAGGAGACCCTGGCTCGCGACGGCGAATCCCGTCTTGGAGTGATGGTGCCGATGCGGGACGGAGTGCGCCTCTCGACCCAGATCTTCAGCCCGAAGGCCGCCAAGGGCGTACTTCCGACGATCCTGTGGAAGACGCCCTATGACGAGCATCCGGTCCGCGGCTCGACGCTTCGCTACGCGGTCGAAGCTGTGGAGCATGGCTATGTCTTCATCGTCCAGAACGAGCGCGGCCGCTATTTCTCCGAAGGCAAGTGGGAGATACTCGGCCAGCCGCAGACCGACGGCTACGATTCGCTGAGCTGGATCGCGAAGCAGCCCTGGTCCAACGGAAAGGTCGGGACGCTCGGCTGCTCCTCTTCGGCCGAATGGCAGCTCGCGCTCGCGGCCCAGAACCACCCGGCCCACGCCGCGATGGAGCCGATGTCGGCCGGTGCCGGGATCGGCACGGTCGGGCCGTTCCACGAGCAGGGCAATTGGTATACGGGCGGCGTCCCGCGCACCCTGTTCTTCGTCTGGCTCTATGGGGTCGACAATCCTCTGCGCGCCCAGCTTCCAGCCGGCCTCGACGAGAAGATGCAGGCACGGATCGAGACCTATAACGATCTCGCAGTGCACAAGCCGACGGTAGATTGGACGAAGCAGATCCGTCACCTGCCGATCTCCGACGTGCTGACTAGCCTCGGCGAGCCGCCCGCGACGTTCGAGCAGCTCATTGCGCGCGGGCCTGACGATCCCGCATGGCGGCAGGGCGGCCTCTACCATGAGGGCATGGGGTGGGGCGTTCCGGCTTTGTGGTTCGACACCTGGTACGACGTCTCGACCGGCCCGAATCTGGCCCTGTTCAATCACGCCCGCGCGGCGAACACCGATGCGGAGGC
>JAQGLD010000258.1 GCA_028293055.1 Alphaproteobacteria bacterium | reverse complement strand
TCCACTACATCAAATTCCCGGACCGCGAGACGATGCAGGCGATCATCGACGTGCATTTTCCGGGTATCCAGAAGCTGCTCGTCGCCAAGGCGATGGACATTTTCTACCAGGTCCGCGACGTGCCTGGGCTCAAGAAGAAGCCCTCGACCAGCGAGCTGATCGACTGGTTGAAGCTGCTCCTCCACGAGGACATGCCGCTGGAGGTGCTGCAGTCGCGCGATCCGACCAAGGCGATCCCGCCACTTCACGGGGCACTGCTCAAGAACGAGCAAGACATCATGCTGTTCGAGCGTCTCGCCTTCATGGCGCGCCGGCCGGGCTGAAGCGGGCGACGTCGCTCCAAATCATCCCGACGAAGGCAGGGATCCTAGCGGTTTACGGTACAATCATCACAAGCGACCTGAGATTCCAACCTTCGCCGGGATGACGGGAATTCGTGAGGCGCCCGGTCCCGCCCCGGGGCCGGCTTTCACGCCGCCAGGGTCAACTCGCCGGCGACATCGTCGCGATAGGCGAGCTCGAAATTGCCCCAGCGGCGGCCGTTGATGAACAAGGGCACGAACACGTTCTTGACCGGGAGATAACGGCCCTGGCCGAGATTCATGCTGTAGGTGGCGAGCATCGCTTCTTTTTCGCTGGCGATCGCGCGGCGGGTGACATCGTCGATGAAGTTGCGGCGGTTGCGGCAATATTCGGCGTTCCATTTGGGGTCGGGGCCCTGGGGCTGCGACCGCTCGGAGAGGTGCGTCGGCAGATAGCCGTTGATGTCGGTGATCGCGCACGCGATCAGGCGGGGCTTCTCGCGGATCAGTCGGTCGAGGACCGGCCGGATATGCACGTCGGCGAAGGCGCAGAAGCGTGTCTCGAATTGCGGCGGATTGGTGCCTGGCATCGGCACATAATGGGTGTCGAACACAGAGGTCGCGTCGATCTCGCCGCTGGCCAGCCCGTTCTCGACCAGGCCCTCTATCTCGCGCATCGCATTCTGGGCGAAGACGATGAACGGAGTATCGTCGATCGCGACTCCGCAGCTCGCCAGGCGATCGAGCATGTCGTTGGAAAGCGTCTCGACGCGGCCGAGGCGCTTCTGGACCTGAAGCAGTTGTCCGCCATTCTCGCGCGCGTCGGCGGCGAAGGCCTCGAGCCCCGATTTGACGCTGTCGACGCTCTGCTGGATGTGCGAGGTCGACTGGGCGATGCCGTCGGTCTGGCGATCGACCATCGAGACCAGATCGGTGACATGGCGAACGGTGTCGGTGATCGTGACGAGCCCGCCCTGCGCCTCGCGGCTGCGCGCGACGCTGATATCGATCTCGGCGGTGACCACCTCGGCCTCGCGGCTCAGTGAGGCGATCGTGGAAGCGATCTCGCCGGTCGCGTCGCGAGTCTCGTGGGCGAGCTTCTTGACCTCTGCGGCGACGACCGCGAACGAACGCCCCGCCTCGCCGGCCCGGGCCGCCTCGATCGTCGCGTTGAGCGCGAGCATGTTGGTCTTGCGGGCAATCGCCTCGATGCTCGAGGAAACATTCTGGACCCGGCTCATCGCGTCGGCGAAACCGGCCATGCGCTCTCCCAGCTGAACGACGAGATCGGTGAGACCGCTGAACAGGCCGATCGTATCCTCGATCGCGCGGCGGCCGTCGCGCAGCCGCTCGCGCGCCTGTTCGGCGAGTATCCGGGCCTCGTCGGTCGATTCGGACACCCGCGCCTGGTCGTGAAGCAGCCGCCTGGTCACCTCCTCGAGCGCATCGAGGGTTCGCAGATTGGATGAGATGCGGTCCGAGACCCCGGCGACATAGCCGGAGACGTCGCTCACCTCGATGGCCAGCGTACCGCAATTGCGCGCGACGATGTTGATCGCATTACCGTCGGCCGTTTCCACAGCAGAACTCGCCACGTGCTTCTCCCTTTGACCCGGAAGGACTAACTCCAAGAGATTGAAGCCGCGTTAACCAGGCTAGTCGGATCCGTGCCTGGATGTTCGGCGAGGAAATGCGTTCGGGGTGACTGCGACGGCGCACTTCGCTACCGTGGCAGCCATGTTCTTCTCGTTCGTCGACGAGCTCCGCAAGGCCGGGATTCCGGCCTCGATCAAGGAGCACCTCACCTTGCTCGAGGCGCTCGACGCCGAGGTGATCGGGTCGCGACCCGAGGAATTCTACTGGCTGGCCCGGGCTACGTTCGTGAAGGACGAAGGCCTGCTCGATCGGTTCGACCAGGCGTTCGCAAGGGTTTTCAAGGGCATAGCCGGCGAATATGGCACCGAGGCGGTGCCGATCCCCGAGGAATGGCTGCGCAAGATCGCCGAGCTCTATCTTACCCCCGAGCAAATGGCCGAAATCCAGTCGCTCGGCTCCTGGGAGGAGATCATGGAAACGCTCAAGCAGCGCCTCGCCGAGCAGCAGGGGCGCCACCAGGGCGGCAGCAAGTGGATCGGAACCGGCGGCACCTCGCCGTTCGGCGCTTATGGCTACAATCCCGAAGGAATCCGCATCGGCCAGGAGGGGAGCCGCAACCGGAGCGCGATCAAGGTGTGGGACAAGAGGGAGTTCCGCAACCTCGACAGCGCCATCGAGCTCGGCACCCGCAACATCAAGGTCGCGCTTCGCCGCCTGCGCCGCTTCGCTCGCGAAGGCGCCGCCGACGAGCTCGACATCGATGGCACGATCGACGGCACTGCGCGCAAGGGCTGGCTCGACATCCGGATGCGGCCAGAGCGCCACAATGCGGTGAAATTGCTCCTCTTCCTCGATGTCGGAGGATCGATGGACCCCCACATCAAGCTGTGCGAGGAGCTGTTCTCGGCGGCCACGTCCGAGTTCAAGAATCTCGAATTCTTCTATTTCCACAACTGCCTTTACGAGAGCGTGTGGAAGGACAATCGCCGCCGCTTTTCCGAGCGTACCCCGACTTGGGACGTGCTCCACAAATATGGCCACGACTACAAGTTCGTGTTCGTCGGCGACGCCGCGATGAGCCCCTACGAGATCAGCCATCCCGGCGGCGCGATCGAGCATTTCAACGAGGAAGCCGGCGCGGTGTGGATGAAGAGGGTGACCAACACCTATCCGAGCGCGGTCTGGCTCAATCCCACGCCCGAGCAATATTGGGGCTATTCCGCCTCGACCGGGCTGATCCGCGACCTGATGCAGGATCGAATGTATCCGCTCACCCTGGCCGGCCTCGACGAGGCAATGCGGAGCCTGACCCGCAAGGCGTGATCGCGCAGCGCGGCCTTAGTCCAATGTTCCCCGGCGAAGGCCGGGGGCCAGGCGGTGTGTGGACAGCAAGCGCCGGAATTTCCGGGCTGGATCCCGGCCTACGCCGGGACACGGCGACTCAATACAACAGATAGGGCTGGCGCTCGGCCTCCCAGGCCTGCTCGTCTGGCACGGTGAGCGCATCGAGGTCGCCGGGCTCGGCCGCCGAATCGTCGATCCATTCGCGCAGCAGCGGACTGCCGTTGATCACATCGATGGCGAGTTTGCCGAACTCATATTCGTAAGGGAAATCGCGCCACAGCGGATAATCGGGGTATACCAGCCGGATCGCCTTGAAGGCGAGCGCCTGCAGCCGCCACGGCCGGAACGCCCCATGGTCGTAGGCCGGCCCTTCGGTGTGGATCTGGACTCCGCTGCAGAGCTTGCCGGCATGCTTGTGGAAGGTGGGCTCGAACCAGCAGTCGCGCAGGATGCAACCTTCCAGCCAGTGCGGCGCGAGCCGGCGCATCTCTCGGATCACGTCTAGGGCTTCTATATCGGGAGCGCCGAACAGTTCGAGCGGCCGGGTAGTGCCGCGACCTTCCGAAAGCGTCGTGCCCTCCAGCATCACGGTCCCGGCATAAGCGCGTGCCATCCAGAGATTGGGCGCGTTGGGACTCGGATTGACCCATGGGCGGTCGCCGAGCGGCCAGCCGAATCCCGGCCCCGCCTCCGGTTCCCAGGACTCCATCTCGATCACCCGATAATCGACATCGAGCTTGAACCTGTCGACGAACCAGTGGCCGAGCTCGCCGAGGGTGAGGCCATGGCGCATCGGCAAAGGCCCGGCACCGACGAAGCTCTCCCAGCCCGGACGCAAGGTCAGGCCCTCGACCGGACGCCCGGCCGGGTTCGGCCGGTCGAGGACCCAGACTGACTTGCCGTGCGCGGCCGCGGCTTCCAGCGCGTAGAGCAGGGTGGTGATAAAGGTATAGATCCGGCAGCCGAGATCCTGGAGATCGACGAGCATGACATCGAACGTGCCCATCGACTGGCCGGTCGGGCGCCGGACCTCTCCATACAGGCTGAAGATCGGGACGCGATGGACCGGGTCGGTGAAGTCGGGCGACTCCACCATATTGTCCTGCTTGTCTCCCCTCAGGCCGTGCTGCGGCCCGAAGGCGGCGCTGACATCGAGCTCGCCAAGCGCCATCAGCGCGTCGAGCGAGTGGGTGAGATCGCCGGTCACGGAGGCAGGATGGGCAAGCAAAGCGATGCGCTTGCCCTGCAGCGGCGAGCGCAGCGAAGGCTCCGCGAGCAGGCGATCGATACCGAATTTCATGCCTCAGGCTGCTGGCGCGAGTTCGAGCGCAAAGCAATCCTCGTGATGGAAGTCGGGTTTGCCGGGGGGATGGCGCAGCGCCCAGTGGGATATGTCGCCGTCGGTCTCCTCGACCACCGCCGCGAGGCCGATGTCCCACGATCCGGCCGGGAGACGGTCGATTCGCGCGATCAGCTCGTACCAGTCCGCGCCGAAGCGGGTCTCGATCTGGGGCGGCCCGATCCTGGCATTGGCCATCCCGCTGCGGTAGCCGGTGAAGGCATAGGCCGCCCAGGCGGTCGAGGGCGAGAGGTTGAACTCGAAATAGCCGGCTTGGCCGTCGACCCGAACGAAGGCCTCGAAGCAGCTATGCTGCCATAGATCGTCGATCCGCAGCGGCGGCGCCCTCGGTGGAAGCAGCACCTGCTCGATCGCACCGTGGAGACGGAAGGCGAGATCGAGCCGGTCGGGCGCCGGCCGCGACGCCCGGACGTCGATCGCGACCATCGGCGGAGTTGAGCTTTCGTGCGGCTTCAGCGGAGTCGGCATGACCCCTCCTACGTCATTCCCGCCCAGGCGGGAATCCAGAACCGACCCGCGATGCAGTGCGGTGCGCGGGGATGACGCCGCGGGCAACAGCCGCTAATCAGCCGGCGCCATGTCCAGCTACTCGTCAGAACTCCTCCGCCTGCTCGATGCGCGCGGCTACATCCACCAGGTCACCGACGCCCAGGGCCTCGACTCGCTCGCCTCGAGCCAGATCGTGCCCGGCTATATCGGATTCGACGCGACCGCACCTTCGCTCCATGTCGGCAACCTCGTCCCGATCATGATGCTGCGGCGACTCCAGCAGGCCGGACACAAGCCGATCGTGGTGATGGGCGGCGGAACCACTAAGATCGGCGACCCTTCCGGCAAGGACGAGAGCCGCAAGCTGCTCACCGACGCGGACATAGAGTCCAACATCGCGTCGATCCGCCGCATCTTCGAACATTTCCTGACATTCGGGGATGGGCCGACCGACGCGATCATGGTCGACAATTCCGACTGGCTCGATGCGCTCGAATTCATCCCCTTCCTGCGCGAGGTCGGGCCGCATTTCACGATCAACCGAATGCTGACCTTCGACAGCGTCCGCCTCCGCCTCGATCGCGAGCAGCCGCTCACCTTCCTCGAATTCAACTACATGATCCTCCAGGCCTACGACTTTCTCGAGCTGTCGCGCCGCGCCGGCTGTCGGCTGCAGATGGGCGGATCGGACCAGTGGGGCAATATCGTCAACGGCATGGAGCTGAGCCGGCGGATCGACGGCGCGCAATTGTTCGGCTTGACCACGCCGCTGATCACGACGGCCGACGGCGGCAAGATGGGCAAGACCGCGGCAGGCGCGGTCTGGCTCAACCCGGACCAGCTCAGCCCCTACGATTATTGGCAATTCTGGCGGAACACCCACGATTCCGATGTCGGCCGATTCCTCCGTCTGTTCACCGATCTGCCACTCGACGAGATCGAGCGGCTCGAGACGCTCGATGGCAGCGGAATCAACGAGGCAAAGAAGATTCTGGCAGACGAAGCCACGGCACTCGCCCACGGCGCCGCTGCGGCTGGCGAGGCTTCCGAAACGGCGCGCCGGACATTCGAGGAAGGCGCGTCCGGCGAATCCCTGCCGACGCTCAGGGTTGGCGGCGAGATCGGTCTGGTCGACGCCCTCGTCGGGCTTGGCCTTGTCGCCTCGAAGAAGGAAGCGCGGCGGCTGATCGAGCAGGGCGGGGCAAAGGTCGACGGTGCCACGGTGCAGGACGATCGGGCGATCGCGATATCCGGCGAGGTGCGGGTCTCGGCTGGCAAGAAGAAGCACGGGATCATCCTCCCCGCTGGCGGGGAGGGGAACCAGCCGTAGGCTGGTGGAAGGGGGGTTCGAGACTCGCACCGGACCCCCTCCACTGCGCTCCGCGCGCCCCCCCGTCCCGGGGAGGATTTTCGCCACCTCATCCTCCCCGAAGCAATCCCACCGCCGCGTCCCGCTCCATCAGGTAGAGCAGGACGCGGGCGGCCTGGCCCCTGGGACCTTCCAGTCCTCCATCGCGGTCGACCAGCAGCCGCGCATCGTCGGTCGCGGTCTGAACCAGCGCCTGGAGCTGCTCGGGCGTAGCCAGGCGAAACTGGGCTTCGCCAGACTGCCTGGTCCCCAATATCTCGCCGGCGCCGCGCAGCCGCAGATCCTCCTCGGCGATGCGGAACCCGTCAT
>JAQGLD010000254.1 GCA_028293055.1 Alphaproteobacteria bacterium | reverse complement strand
GTACGTCATGCTCGCGAAAGCGGGCATCCCGCTTCTTCTGCAAGTCCAAGTCATTCAAAAAGCGGGATTCCCGCTTTCGCGGGAATGACGGGGATAATGTAAAAGGGCCAGATTGAGCCCCTACATCACCCCCACTGCGACCTCGCGCCATGGCCTTGGCTCGGCAGGCGGGTCCGCAGGCGTGGCGAGCGCGCGCTGCCACAGGCCGACATCCCACCACGCACCGAGCTTGTATCCGGCCTGGGCATAAGTGCCGGCGTGGACGAAGCCGAAGCGTTCGTGGATCCGGATGCTGCCGACATTGGGCATCGCGATCGCAGCGATCGCCTGGGTGAAGCCCTGCGCCTCGAGGATCGCGAGCAGGGGCCGGTAGAGCGCCGAGCCGATTCCGCGGCCGTGGGCGTCGCTGCGCACATAGACCGAGCTCTCGATCGCCCAGCGATAGGCCGCGCGCGCCCGGAAGGCGCTGGCATAGGCATAGCCGACGACAATCCCGTCCTCGTCCTCGGCCGCGAGCCAGGGATAGAGATCGGCCGCCTGGCGCATCCTTTCCCTGATCGTTTCCGGACCGGGCGCCTCGAGCTCGAACGAGACCGCGCTGCCTTCGACATAGGGCGCATAGATCGCTGCGATCGCGGCGCTATCCTCGGGCGTCGCGACCCTTATCCTCACGCGCCGACCAGCTTGAGCAGCCAGGCGGTGAGGCCCGCCCCGCGCACCGGCGGGGCTGCGTCAACGGCGGCGGAATCGGACGGGCATTCGATGCAGCGCGCCTGGATCGACGCGCCGCCGAGCAGCCGGTCCGCCTCGGCCATGGCGCGAGCGACGATCAGCCGCGGCTTCTGGGCGACTCGGGCGAAGGCGTCGCCGCTCTCCTGTTCCTTGTCCTTCCGGGTCATCGACGCGATCAGCGTTTCGAGAAAGCCGGGCTTCTTCTCGAGCCAGACCGGCTTGGCCTTGCCCGGGTCGAGCTTGGCCATGCGAGCCGCTTCGCGCACCGCGTCGTCGAGATTTCCGAACGCGTCGACCAGGCCGAGTTGGCGGGCGGTGCCTCCGTCCCAGATCCGCCCCTGGCCGATCTGGTCGACCCGCTGGGGAGTCATATGGCGCGACTTCGCGACGAGCAGCAGGAAGCGCCGATACGTGCCCTCGACTCCGGTCTGCAGCAATTTGCCGACCTCGGGGCTCGGCCCCTTGAGCACGTCGGGCTCGCCGGAAAGCGGAGTGGTCTTGATACCGTCAGCGCCGAGGCCCAGCTTGGCGAGCGTTCCCTGGAAGCTCGGAATGATCCCGAACACGCCGATCGAGCCGGTGATGGTCGAAGGCTCGGCGTAGATCTTGTCTCCCGCGGTCGACACCCAATAGCCCCCGCTGGCGGCGAGATTGCCCATCGACACGACGACCGGCAGGCCCTTGGCCTTTGCCGCGACCACTGCGGTGCGGATCCGCTCGGAGGCGAGCGCCGACCCGCCCGGCGAGTCGACCCGGAGCACCAGCGCCTTCAGATTGCGTTCGTGGAGGGCCTTGTTGAGCTGGCGCACGATCGTCTCGGCGCCCGCCGAGCCCGGCCCGGCATTGCCGTCGACGATGTCGCCGGCGACGGTGAGGATTCCGATCTCGCCGCCGTCCTCGACCGGGTTGGATTTCTCCCAGGCGGCATAATCGATGCTTCGGAAGCTGCCCGGTATCGAATCGTAGCGCGCGCCCGTGATCCGGGCGATTCGCTCTCCGAACGCGGTGCGATCGCCGACATGATCGACCAGGCCCGACATGAGAGCGGCCTTGGCCATGTCGCCGCCAGCGGCGGTCACGAGTCCGGCCGGATCGCGGATATAGGCTGCGACCTGGGCCTTGGGGCGGGCCTGGTGAACTTCCTGGAGCCAGCTTTCCCACATCGATCCGGCGACGCCCTGCAGCGCCTCGCGCGCCTCGGGCGACATGTCGTTGCGGGTGAAGGGCTCTACCGCGGCCTTGTAGGTGCCGACCTTGTAGACATTGGCGGTGATTCCGACCTTGTCCATCAGCCCCTTGTAATAAAGGCTCGATCCGCCCGGGCCGGTGAGGATCACGGTGCCCATCGGGTTGAGCCAGACCTCGCTGGCATGCGCTGCGAGCTGGTAGGAATCGTCGTCATAGCCGGTGGCGTAGGCGATCACCGGCTTGTTGGCCTTGCGGACCTGGTCGAGCGCCGCACCGACCTGGCTGAGCGCGGTCTGTCCGCCGCCCGAGAAGATGTCGAGATCGAGCGCGACGACCTGGACCCGGTCGTCAGTGGCCGCCTGGCGCAGTGAATTGACCACGTCGCGGAGGCGATATTGGTGGATTGCGGTGCCCTGGAGCGCCTGGCTCGCGCTTGCGGATGCAGGCTGCTCGACGATCGGCCCGTCGAGGTTGAACAGGAGCGCGCCGCGATCGCCCGATCCCACCGTGGGACGCGCCGACATCGCAGCCCAGATCAAAGCGAAGAACAGGATCATGACGATCAGGACGAGGCCGTCCTTGATCCCGACCAGAAGTTTCCAAACCTTGCCTGCGAACTTCATGTCTCTTCCCGCTGTCCGAGCCCTGGGCGAGTGGGCTAGACCAGCGTGAAGCGGCTGTAAATGCGATCGCGAGGGTCTGCGCCGGCTGTCCCGAAATTCGCAGCCGCGCCCCTTGACGCAAGATGAACATCCCCTAAATCGGCGTTGCTGGCACTCGCTAGGGATGAGTGCCAATAATGATTCAACCTGGGCTGACGCCTCGCCTCGAAGGGGGGAGAGCAGCCGCATTAGAAGAGGTGAGCAAATGGCTTTCCGTCCACTCCACGATCGAGTGCTCGTCCGCCGAGTCGAAGCCGAAGAGAAGACCGCCGGCGGGATCATCATCCCCGATACCGCGAAGGAAAAGCCGCAGGAGGGCGAAGTCGTCGCCGTCGGCACCGGCACTCGCGACGAAAGCGGCACGGTGACTCCGCTCGACGTCAAGGCTGGCGACCGCATCCTGTTCGGCAAATGGTCCGGCACCGAGGTCCGCCTCGACGGCGAGGACCTGCTGATCATGAAGGAGAGCGACATCCTCGGGATCGTCGACGGCTCCGCCGAGGCTCGCAAGGCGGCGTAATTTCATGTGCCCGGCGACGGCCGGGGCGCAGACTAGCAATCAACTGGGCCCCGGCCTTCGCCGGGGAACTAGCAAAGAGGAAAGAAGACAATGGCAGCGAAAGACGTACGCTTTTCGCGTGACGCCCGTGAGCGGATCCTCCGCGGCGTCGACATCCTCGCCGATGCGGTGAAGGTGACCCTCGGCCCCAAGGGCCGCAACGTCGTGATCGACAAGAGCTTCGGCGCGCCGCGCATCACCAAGGACGGAGTCACCGTCGCCAAGGAGATCGAGCTCAAGGACAAGTTCGAGAATATGGGCGCGCAGATGCTGCGCGAGGTTGCGTCCAAGACCAACGACCTCGCCGGTGACGGCACCACCACCGCCACCGTGCTCGCCCAGTCGATCGTCCGCGAGGGCATGAAGTCGGTCGCGGCCGGAATGAACCCGATGGATCTGAAGCGCGGCATCGATCTCGCCGTCACCAAGGTCGTCGAGGA
>JAQGLD010000221.1 GCA_028293055.1 Alphaproteobacteria bacterium | reverse complement strand
TCAACCCGTTCACCAGCCATGCCTTCCTGTCCGCGCTCGAAGATTCGGGCAGCGCACCCGGGCGCGCCGGCTGGCCACCGGTGCCGATCGCGATCGACGGGGCGGACGGCCGCCCCGCGGCGGTGATGCCGGCCTATGTCAAAAGCCCTAGCCAGGGCGACTATGTCTTCGACCATAGCTGGGCGGCCGCCTATGAGCGCGCCGGCGGGGACTATTATCCCAAGCTCCAGATCGCAGTGCCGTTCACTCCGGTGCCGGGGCGGCGCCTGCTCACGGACGATGCCGAGCTCGCCATCGCGCTGATCGGCGCCGCCGCAGCGGTCGTCGCGCAGAACAACCTTTCCTCGGCGCACGCTACCTTCATCACGGAGGAGGAAGCGGCCCTGTTCGAGCAGGCCGGCTGGCTGATCCGGATCGACAGCCAGTTCCACTGGCATAATGACGGCTATGCCAGCTTCGAGGACTTTCTTGCTGCCTTGTCTTCGCGCAAGCGCAAGACGGTGCGCAAGGAGCGCTCTGCCGCGCTCGAAGGGCTGAGCGTCGAGCATGTCGCCGGAGCCGACATAAAGGAACGCCATTGGGAGGCCTTCTGGGCCTTCTACCAGGATACGGGATCGCGGAAATGGGGCCGGCCCTATCTCACCCGCCGATTCTTCTCCTTGCTCGGCGAGCGCATGGCCGATCGCATCCTGCTGATCTTCGCGCTGCGCGATGGCGAGCCGATAGCGGGCGCGCTCAACCTGATCGGCGAGGATACGCTCTACGGCCGCTATTGGGGGACGGTTGACGAAATTCCCCACCTCCATTTCGAGATCTGCTATTATCAGGCGATCGAGGCCGCGATCGCGCTCGGCCTGAAACGGGTCGAGGCCGGCGCCCAGGGCTCCCACAAATTGAGCCGCGGCTACCGACCGGCGCCGACCTGGTCCGCCCATCATATCGCGGATCCGAATCTTCGCCGCGCCGTTGCGGACTATCTCGAGGCCGAGCGGCCGGCCATGCTGCGCGAGATTGGCGAGCTCGATCAAATGTCGCCTTTCCGAAAGGCCGAGCCTGACGCATAGCTCGCATCAGGAGGGCTTTTCGATGTTCGCACGCACGCTCGCTCTGATTCTCGCGCTGGGCCTGGCCGGCCCGGCCGTCGCCTTCGCCGCTCCCGACGGGCCGTCGCGCATATTCGAGCCGCGCGACCTTTTCTCGCTCGAGGCGGCGAGCGACCCACAGATCAGCCCGGACGGCAGCCGCATCGCCTATGTCCGCCGCTCCGGCGACATCATGACCGACCGGAACCGCTCGACGATCTGGCTTATCGACACGCGCAGCGGCGAGCAGGTGCCGATCGTGGCCGGCCCGGGCTCGCACAGCCAGCCGCGCTGGTCGCCGGACGGCAGGCGCCTGGCCTATATCTCGACCGCGGAGGCCGGCCAGGCCCAGCTTTTCGTACGCTGGATGGACGGCGGCGAATCGGTCCGGATCACCAACCTGCCGGACGCTCCGGACAGCCTCGCCTGGTCGCCGGACGGCCGCCAGATCGCTTATGCGATGTTCGTCCCCGGGGAGGAATTGTCGCTCGGCCGGCCGGCTGCGAAGCCGGAAGGGGCTTCATGGGCGCCCCCGCTCGAGATCCACAGCGCGGTGACCTATCGCAGCGACGAGGAAGGCTATCTCAAGCCCGGCTTCAGCCACATCTTCCTGGTCTCCTCGGACGGCGGCGCGCCGCGCCAGCTCAGCTTCGGCTCAGTGCATGACAATGGACCGCTGAGCTGGACCGCGGACGGGCGATCGATCCTGTTCAGCTCCAATCGCGGCGCCGACTGGGAGCGCGATCCGCAGGAGAGCGAGGTCTACCGGCTCGATGTCGCGAGCGGCCAACTGACCGCGCTCACCGACCGCCGCGGCCCCGACACCGACCCGATCGTCTCGGCCGACGGGCAGATCGCCTGGCTCGGCTTCGACGACAAGAATCTCGGCTATCAGAATGTCATGCTCTATGTGATGGACCGCGCCGGCAATCGCCGCATCCTCACCCAGTCGCTGGACCGCAGCGTCGAGGCGCCGCGCTGGTCGGCCGACGGCCGTTCGATCTTCGTTTCCTACGACGATCATGGCGTCAAGAAGGTGGCACGGGTCGGCCTCGACGGCTCGATCCGGACGATCGCGGAGGGGCTCGCGGGCGCGGCGCTCGACCGGCCATATACCGGCGGCAGCTTCAGCGTCTCGCGCGACGGCAGCGTCGCGGCGATGATCGGAAGCTCGAGCCGGCCGCCCGACATTGGGCTGGCGCGGGCGGGAACGACCCGGATGCTGACCCGGCTCAATGCCGATCTGCTCGATTCCAAGGCGCTTGCGCCGGTGCGCAAGATCGAGGTCGCCTCGTTCGACAAAAGGCCGATCGACGCCTGGCTGACCCTTCCGCCGGGCTGGCGCGAGGGCCAGCGGGTGCCGCTGATCCTCGAAATCCATGGCGGCCCGTTCGCCGCCTACGGGCCCTATTTCTCGACGGACGATCAGCTCTACGCGGCCGCCGGGTTCGCCGTGCTGTCGACCAATCCGCGCGGCTCGACCTCCTATGGCGAGGAGTTCGCCAATCTGATCCACCATGCCTATCCCGGCCGCGACTATGACGATCTGATGGCAGCGGTCGATGCGGCGGTGTCGCAGGGCTATGCCGACCCCAACCGGTTGTTCGTCACTGGCGGCTCTGGCGGCGGGGTGCTCACCGCCTGGATCGTCGGCAAGACCGACCGGTTCAAGGCGGCGGCGACCCAGAAGCCTGTGATCGACTGGACCAGCTTCGCCTTGACCGCCGACGGCCCGGCCTTTTTCTCGCGCTACTGGTTCGGCAAATATCCGTGGGAGGACCAGCCCGCCTTCTGGGCGCGCTCGCCGCTGTCGTTGGTCGGCAATGTGAAGACTCCGACCCTGGTCGTGGTCGGAAGCGAGGATTACCGCACCCCGGTCAGCGAGGCCGAGCAATATTATGCGGCACTGCAGCTGCGGCGGATCCCGACCGCCCTGGTCAAGGTGCCGGGCGTCGGCCACGGCACGATCGCCTCGCGGCCTTCCCAGGCCGGAGCCAAGGCGGAGGCGATCATCGCCTGGTTCCGCAAATATGAGAATGGGATGCCGGGTGGCGCGACTGCGGCTGCGCAGTAGCAGTTCGTCGTCCCTTCCTTCGATACGCCGTCGAGGGCCCGTATCGAAGGACGGGGGTGACGCGTCAGCGTCGTTGGTGAATCACGCAGCCCGGCGCATCCCGGTCTCGGCAAGCCAGGCGCGGGCCTGGCGCTGGGCCTCGGCGATCTCGCGCGCGGACATTTCCTCGGCGATCTCGGCACGGCACATCTGGCCATTGGCATTGCCGTTGAGCGCCGCGAGGTTGAACCATTTATGCGCCTCGACCAGGTCGACCCCGAGCCCGTACGTGCCGGTCGAATAGGCTACACCGAGCTCGTAGAGCGCCTCGGAGCTTCCGCGGGCTGCCTCGGCAAGGCGGGACTCGATCAGGAAAGCTGCGGTTTTCAGGCTGTTCGCCATGGTGTCAGGACCCCCTATTTCTTCACAAGATCCGGTTTGGGCCCGGTTCACGAAGAAATGGTTAACGACCCAATCACATAATTTGCGGGTCGGGCTCCACCGCAAGATTGTCGATCAGCCGGGTGGTGCCGATCCGGGCCGCCGCGAGCAGGCGGGCGGGCCGGTCCAGCGAGGCGAGCGGAACGAGAGTCGCGGCGTCGCGAAGCTCGATATAATCGGCCGGCTCGAAGCCCGCCTTGACCAGCTTGTCGCCAGCTGCGGCGATCGCTTCGGCGGGCGGGGTGCCGCGCTGCATTGCGCCCGCGGCCTCGCCGAGCGCTCGCGGCAGCGCCCGGGCGGCGCGGCGCTCTTCCTCGCCGAGATAGAAGTTGCGCGACGACAGAGCGAGACCGTCGGCATCGCGCTGGGTGGGCACCGCGACGATCTCGATCGGCAAATCGAGGTCGCGCACCATCCTGCGGATCACCGCCAGCTGCTGGTAATCCTTCTCGCCGAACACGGCGAGATCCGGCTGGACCTGGTTGAACAGCTTCAGCACGATCGTCGCGACTCCGTCGAAATGGCCGGGCCGCGCTGCGCCGTCGAGTCCGTCGCTGACTCCGCCGACACCGACATTGGTCGCATAGCCTTCCGGGTACATCGCCGGCGCGTCGGGAGCCCACAGCAAGGCGCAGCCGACCTCGTCGAGCATCCCGGCGTCGGTCGCCTCGCGGCGCGGGTAGGTGGACAGATCCTCGTTGGCGCCGAACTGCCTGGGATTGACGAAGATCGAGGCAACGACATGGTCGGCCCGGCGCCGCGCCTCGGCGACCAGGGCCATGTGGCCGGCATGGAGCGCGCCCATCGTCGGCACGAGCGCGATCCGGCCGCCATCGGCGCGAAGCGCGGCCACCGTCTCCCTCAGCGAGTCGATGTCACGGACAATTTGCACGCTTTCACTGCCTCCGATAGAGCTTGGCCGAGCCCCTTGCGGGTCGGGAACACCAAGATCAAGAGGAACGGACGCGTGGCTTCGCCGCATTTCATCATCTTCGCCAACGAAAAAGGCGGTACCGGCAAGTCGACGACGGCGGTACACAGCGCGGTCGCGCTGGAGGCCGCGGGGCGCCGCGTCGCAGCGCTCGACATGGACACGCGCCAGCGTACGCTTGGCCGCTATCTCGACAACCGTGCCGCCACGGTCAAGCGGCTCGGAATCGACCTGCCGATGCCGATTTACGAGACCTTCGATCCGGACAAAAGCGAGCCGATCGAGGTCCAGCTCGATCGTCTCGCCGAGCAGGCCGATGTCGTCGTCGTCGATACGCCCGGCCGCGACGATCCCGATGCGCGCAAGGCGATGCTTCGCGCCGATACCCTCGTCACTCCGATCAACGACAGCTTCGTCGATCTCGATCTGATCGGCCAGGTCGACGCCGAGACCTATCGGGTCCGCCGGCCGAGCTTCTACGCCGAGCTGGTCTGGAACAGCCGCACCCAGCGCGCCAAGACTCATGGCGCCACCGTCGACTGGGTCGTGCTGCGCAACCGGATGCAGCATATCGAGGCACGCAACATGCGTCGGGTCGGCGAGGCGCTCAACGAGCTCTCGCGCCGGGTCGGCTTCCGCGTGATTCCCGGGCTCGGCGAGCGGGTCATCTATCGCGAGCTCTTTCCCAAGGGCCTGACACTCCTCGATCTCGCCCAGCTCGGCGAGGTCGGAATCGCCCATATCGCCGCCCGCCAGGAGCTGCGCGAGATGATCGCCGGCTTCGGGCTGCCGCAGGAACAAGCGAGCGCCCGCCCGGCCGCCGCAGTCGCGGGCTGAATCATGGGGCCGATCGTCCTCCTCGTGGCGGGCGCACTGATCTGGGCCTGGTGGAGCGGCAAGCTCAAGGGCGTGACCCAGGACGACATGATCGCCGCTTTGGTGTTCCTGCTTGGCTTCGTCATGCTGACCCGCGGCAAGCTCCTTCCGGGCGCCGCACTGATGGCCGCGTCGCTGCTCTGGGCGGCCTATCGACGGCGCAAGCTCGAGCCGGCGCCGATGCCGGTCGAGGATGCACGCCGGCTGCTCGGAGTCGGCGCGGACGCGACGCTCGAGGAGATACGGGCAGCGCACCGCAGGCTGATCGCACGGGTACACCCCGATATCGGAGGCTCGCAGGAGCTCGCCAACCGGGTCAACATCGCCCGCGACACGCTCGTCGCGGAAATGAACCGCAGGACGCGTCGCGCGTCTTGAAGCCATTCCATTCATTCCGACGGAGCCGCCGATGAGCCATCGTTTCGACCCGACCTGCCTGCGCGAATATGACATCAGAGGGGTGGTCGGGAAGACGCTGGCCGAGGCCGATGCCGAAGCGGTCGGCCGGACGTTCGGCACCATCGTCCGCCGTGCCGGCGGCACCGCCGTGGCGGTCGGCCGCGACGGCCGTACGCACTCGCCGGCGATGGAGGAACGGCTCGTCTCAGGGCTCGTCGCGAGCGGGGTCGATGTCGTCCGAATCGGGCTCGGCCCCACCGCAATGCTCTATTTTGCCGAGGCCGAGCTCGGCGTCGACGCCGGCATCATGATCACCGGCAGCCACAATCCGGCCGATTATAACGGCTTCAAGATGGTGCTTCAGCACCGGGCCTTTTTCGGCGCCGACATCCAGGAACTCGGCCGCATGTCGGCGGCCGGCGAATGGGAGCAGGGCGAAGGCTCGGTTTCCGACCGGCCGGTCATGGACCTCTATGTCGACCGCCTTCTGAAGGATTATGACGGCAAGCCGTTCCGGATCGGCTGGGACGCAGGCAATGGCGCGGGCGGTCCGGTGGTCGAGGCGCTCGTCAAACGCCTGCCCGGCGAACATTTCACCCTCTACACCGACGTCGATGGGCGCTTCCCCAACCATCATCCCGATCCGACCGTCGAAGCCAATCTCGCCGATCTCAAGCGGCTGGTCGCGGAAAAGGGGCTCGATTTCGGAATCGCGCTCGACGGCGATGCGGACCGGATCGGAGCGGTCGACGGTGAGGGCAATGTCGTCTGGGGCGATCAATTGCTCTCGATCCTTGCCGAGCCGGTGCTCGAGGACCTGCCGGGTTCGACGATCATCGCCGACGTCAAGGCGAGCCAGGCCCTGTTCGACCGCATCGCCGAGCTCGGCGGCAAGCCGGTGATGTGGAAGACCGGGCACAGCCTGATCAAGACCAAGATGAAGGAGACCGGAGCGCCGCTCGCCGGAGAGATGAGCGGGCACATCTTCTTCGCCCAGGGCTGGTACGGGTTCGACGACGGAATTTATGCCGGCCTTCGGCTGATCCGGGCGGTCAGCCGGCTCGGCCGCTCTCTGACCGAACTGCGCGCGGCCATGCCCGACATGGTCAACACTCCCGAAATGCGCTTCCAGGTCGACGACAGCCGCAAGTTCGCGGTGGTCGACGAGGTGCTTGCGCGGCTCGAGGCCGAAGGCGCGACCGTGGATCGCACCGACGGCGCTCGCGTCAACACCGACGACGGCTGGTGGCTGCTGCGCGCTTCGAACACGCAGGACGTGCTGGTCGCCCGCGCGGAGGGCAAGGACGAGGCCGCGGTCGAGCGGTTGCTCGGCCAGATCGACGCCCAGCTCGGCCTGTCGGGGATCGAGCGCGGTCCCCAGGCCGCGCATTAGCAGGACACGGGCCCTCATGCCGAAAATCTACCCCGAGGCCCTGGCTTATTGCATCCTCTGGGCGGCGCTCGCCGTCGCCGGCTTCATGCTCGCCGGCTGGCAGGCGGGAGCCCTGCTCTCGGTCGGGCTGTTCCTGATCGTGATGCCGGCGAGCGCCCTCGTCCTTACCCGCACCGGCAACTTCGTCGCGGAACGAGCCGTGCGCTGGGGTATCCTCGTAGTCGCGGCGATCCTGCTGGCCTCGTTCCTCGACCTGCGCTGATCGCGAGCAATTGCCATCGGCTTGAAGACTGTACGACAAAATCGTACATGCAGAGCGTGTCGAACCGCGCCAACAAACCAATCAGCGTCACTCTCGGCCCGCTCGCCGGTCGAGTCGAACAACGCCTGAATAGCGGCCAATATTCCTCTGCTTCGGAAGTTCTACGTGCCGGGCTTCGTGCGCTGGATCGGGAGGATGAAGCCTTCGACACGATTCTGCGCGCCAAGGTAGCCGAGGCCCTGTCCGACACGCGCCCCGAAATCTCAGCCGAGGCGCTGGAGCGCCATCTCGCCGAGCGGCACGCACGTCGGCTTGCAGGCGATGCCTGAGATCGTCTTCGCCTCAGTGGCGATGGACGACCTTGACGGCATTTATGACTGGATCGCCGAGGCCGCCGGGCCCGATGTCGCCCATGCCTATGTGACGCGAATTCGCCGCGTCTGCATGTCGCTCGGTCAATTTCCGGATCGCGGCCGCCAGCGGGAGGACCTTAGCCCGGGAGTGCGCAGTCTGGCCTTCGAGCGAAGGGCAGTGATTGCCTATCGCAGTGAGGGCGACAAGGTAGTCGTGCTGAGAGTCGTTCATCGCGGACGGGATCTGCAGGCCGGTTTCGAGGAATAACTTCACTCAGTCGTCCTCGTCCTCGCGTCCCACCAAGTTGAGCTCGCGCGCCTTGATCTGACGGGTCATGCACCAGTGCATCAGCGCATCCTCGCGGCCGTGGGTGATCCATACCTCGCGGGGCTTGAGTTCCGAGATGGTCTCGGTGAGCTCGTCCCAGTCGGCATGGTCGGAGACGATCAAAGGCAGCTCGACATTGCGCTGGCGTGCGCGCTGGCGCACCCGCATCCAGCCCGAAGCCATGGCGGTGATCGGCTCGGGCAGGCGGCGCGACCAGCGGTCGTTGAGCGCGCCCGGCGGGGCGACCACGATTCGACCCTTGAGCTCGTCCTTGGCGACGCCAGTGGCTGGGCGGATGTCGCCGAGGTCGACGCCTTGCTCGACATAGAGGTCGCAGAGCCGCTGGAGCGCGCCGTGAATGTAGATCGGCTCGTGATAGCCGCGTTCGCGCAATTCCATCATCAGCCGCTGCGCCTTGCCGAGCGCATAAGCGCCGACCAGGACGCAGCGATCGGGATTTTCGTGGAGTCGGGCGAGCAGACGGTCCATCTCGGATCCGGTGTCGGGGTGGCGAAAGACGGGGAGGCCGAACGTGGCCTCGGTGATGAAGATGTCGCAGGGCACCGGCTCGAACGGCGGGCAGGTCGGATCCGGCCGCCTCTTATAGTCGCCGGAGACGACGACCCGCTCCCCTTCATAGTCGAGCACGATCTGCGCCGAGCCAAGCACATGGCCCGCCGGGACGAAGCTGATCTCGACCGGGCCGAGCCGGGTGACCTCGCCATAGGCCATCGGCCGCCCGCCAGCCTGCGGTCCGTAGCGGCATTCCATGATCGCAAGCGTCTCGGGGGTCGCCCAGACCTGCTCGTGGCCGCCGCGGGCATGGTCGCCATGACCGTGGGTGACGAGCGCGCGTGGCTTGGGCTGGCCGGGATCGACCCAGGCGTCGGCCGGCTTTACGTATATGCCTTCGGGAAAAGGCTCGATCCAGGAACCCAAGCGCGTCATCAGGAGCTATATGCGCACGGACGCGTAAACAGCCAAGGTGGCTGTCTTCAGCGAGGCCAGAAAGGAGCGTTTCATGGATCTGAGCGGGGCAGGCTGGGTGGTTCAAACGGTCATCGGCGGCTTTCTCCTCGCCGCAGTTCTGCTTTGGGTCACGCTGCACAACAAATCCTCCAGGAAGCAACGCGAGCTCAGCGAACGCTCGACCCGCGACCTCTACGAGCAGGAGGAGGCGGGCCGCCGCCAGGATGACGGCGAGGTCTAGCGCCGCATTGTTCCCCTCCCTGAGTTCGGGCAGGGGCTAGAGGTGAGTGAATCTCTACCTCCACCGACTCTTCCCGAGGCCGACCCGCCTCACGCCGCCCACGGCCTGTCGTCGGAACAAGCTCAGGACGGTGAACACCTTCTCCGTGCGGAGGGAGCGGAGGTGTTTCCGCGCGTCATCTCGGACTGGTTCGCATCCAAGGGCTGGTCCCCGCGCCGCCACCAACTCGAAATGCTGGCGTCGGCGAAGGCCCGTCGCAATGTCCTGCTCGTCGCTCCGACCGGCGCCGGCAAAACCCTCGCCGGTTTCCTGCCAAGCATCGTCGAGCTCGTCGAGACGCCTTCGGACGGCCTCCACACGCTCTACATTTCGCCGCTGAAGGCGCTTGCCGTCGATGTGCAGCGCAACCTGCTCGATCCGATCGGCGAGATGGGACTCGACATCCGGGTCGAGACCAGGACTGGTGACACCCCGGCGGACCGCAAGGCGCGTCAACGGGTGCGGCCGCCCCAGATCCTGTTGACCACACCCGAGTCCCTGAGCCTGCTGCTCAGCCACCAGGACAGCGCAACCCTGTTCGCCAATTTGCGGACGGTCGTCATCGACGAGGTCCACGCCTTCGCCAACGGCAAGCGCGGCGACCTTCTCTCGCTTTCGCTCGCCCGGCTGCAGCGCCTCGCCCCCGACATGCGTCGAGTGGCGCTGTCGGCGACCGTCGCCGATCCCGAAGCCTATCAGGGCTGGCTTGCGCCGCACGCCGATGTGGAGCTGGTCGACGTCGTGCTCGGCGATCCCGGCGCCGAGGCGGACATCTCGATCATGCTGCCTGAGGACGAGCGAATCCCCTGGTCCGGCCATTCGGGCCGCTGGGCGGCCCAGAATGTGATGAACGAGATCGAGAAGCACGGCACCAGCCTGGTCTTCTGCAACACGAGAAGCCTCGCCGAGCTCATCTTCCAGGACCTGTGGACGGTGAACGAGAACCACCTTCCGATCGGAATCCATCACGGCTCGCTCTCGGTCGAGGCACGGCGCAAGGTCGAATCGGCGATGGCGGCGGGCAAGCTGCGTGGCCTGGTCTGCACCGCAAGCCTCGATCTCGGGGTCGACTGGGGCAATGTCGACCTCGTCTTCCAGATGGGCGCTCCCAAGGGATCGTCGCGGCTGCTCCAGCGCATCGGCCGCGCCAATCACCGGCTCGACGAGCCGTCCGAGGCGATCGTCGTCCCCGGCAACCGCTTCGAATATCTCGAGGCTCGTGCGGCGCTCGACGCGATCCAGAATCACGAGCTCGATCCCGACATCTTCCGTCCGGGCGCAATCGACGTGCTCGCCCAGCATGTCATGGCAGCGGCCTGCGCGGCGCCGTTCGGCGAAGCCGAGATGCTCGACGAGGTGCGCTCTGCGGCGCCTTATGCCGGGCTGTCGGAAGACCTGTTCAAGCAGGTCCTCGCCTATATCGAGAATGGCGGCTACGCGCTTCGCGCCTATGACCGGTTCCGCCGGCTGACCCGCGATCCGGACGGAACCTGGCGGGTGTCGCATCCGCGCTTCATCCAGCAGCACCGGATGAACGCCGGGATCATCGTCGACGCGCCCTTGCTCGACGTTCGCTTTCGCCGCGGCCGCAAGCTCGGCACCGTCGAGGAATATTTCGCCTCCACCCTCTCGCCCGGCGACACCTTTTTCTTCGCCGGGCTGGTGCTCGAGGTCGAGAAAATCGACGGCACCGACCTGATCGTCCGCGCCACCACCAAATCGGCGCGAATCCCGACCTATGTCGGTACCCGGATGGCGATGTCGACCAATCTCGCCGACCGGGTCCGCGAATTCCTCTGGGACCGGTCGCAATGGCCGCGCTTCCCCGACGATGTCCGCGAATGGCTCGAAGTCCAGGCCTATCGGTCGGTGCTTCCAAGGCCCGACCAGTTGCTGGTCGAGACCTTCCCCCACGAGCATCGCCACTACATGGTCGCCTACAGCTTCGAGGGCTGGAACGCACACCAGTCGCTCGGCATGCTGATTACCCGGCGAATGGAGACCGCGGGGCTGAAGCCGCTCGGATTCGTCTCCAACGATTATGCGCTCGCCTGCTACGGGCTCGAGCCGATTCCCGACCCGGCCGCGCTCTTCTCGCCCGATCTGCTAGAGGACGAGTTCGTCGAATGGGTGCAGGGCTCGAACCTGCTCAAGCGCGCCTTTCGCGAGGTTGCGGTGATCGGCGGCCTGGTCGAGCGCCACCATCCCGGCAAGCGCAAGTCGGGCAAGCAGGTCACTTTCTCGACGGACCTCATCTACGACGTGCTGCGCCGCTACGAGCCCGACCATCTCCTGCTCCGCGCAGCCTGGGAGGATGCCAAGTCGAAGCTGACCGAGGTCGGCCGCCTCGCCCGCCTGCTTGACCGCGCCCAGGCGACGATGCTCCATGTGGAGCTCGACCGGGTCTCGCCGATGGCGGTGCCGGTCCTGGTCATCGTCGGCCGCGAGGCGACCGCGACCGGGACCGCGGACGACCAGATATTGATCGAAGCCGAGAGCCTCGCCGAGCTCGCCATGCGGCGGGATTGATCGTCTCGGGCCGCCGACCAGGACGAGCGGAGATCGATCAGGCGGATGTTTTGCGCCCGGCCTTGCGCCCGCGCCTGCGGCCCCACAGAAAGCCGAGCGCTCCCGTCGCCACCAGCATTGCCGCATAATGACGAGGGCCTCTGTCCTCCGCCTTGGCCAGCGGTCCGAACGGACCCGGCGCCGGCGGTGATGCCGATACGGGCGGAGCGGGTTCCGCTCCAGCCTTGCCAGGTTGATCGAGGCCCGTGGTCCCGACCGACCCGGGCGCGGTCCTGCCGGTCACCTCGCGCTCCAGCTCGGAGTTGAGCTCGCCGCCGATCAGGATGACATAGGCGCTGAGGTAGAGCCAGGTCAGGAACACGATCACCCCACCGAGCGAGCCATAGGTGGCGTTGTAATTGCCGAAATGGGTGACATAGAGCCCGAAGCCGACCGTCGCGGCCAGCCAGAGCAGGGTTGCGGCGGCGGATCCGGGCGTGATCCAGGCCCAGGGCGCCTCCGGTCGGTCGGGCGCGTAGCGATAGACCAGCGAGATTCCGGTGCCGGCGACCGCGAAGGCGATCGCCCAGAACAATAATTTCAGCAGCGAATGCATCCAGCCCGCAAGGCCGGGAAGCAGCGCCTCCATCCAGCCCATCACCGAGATTGCCGCGGCCGCGACGAGCAGGACGATCAACCCGCCGACCGTCATCGCCAGCGAGATCAGGGTCGTGTGGAAGAATCCGCGGGTCTCCTTGACCTCGTAGGCGATGTTGAGCGCGGTGAGGACCGCGCCCGATCCCTTGCTCGCGCCGTAGAGGGCAAGCGCGAAGGCGAGGAGCAGGCTCCAACCCTTCGCGCTCTTGGGAGTCTCGGTCATGCTCCTGAGCTGCTCGCCGATCAGCGATGCGGCGTCGCTCGGAAGGATCGCGGACAAGGTTCGGATATGCTCGGCCACGGTTCGGGGCGCCGCCGCGAGCCCGTAGGTCAGCACCACCGAGGCGAGCAAAGGGACGAAGGCGAGGAA
>JAQGLD010000211.1 GCA_028293055.1 Alphaproteobacteria bacterium | reverse complement strand
CGAGTCATGTCGAAGCCGACTGCTTAGCCCCGCGAACGTCAAGCTCACAGCGCGACGCCGCTGGCCCCTCCGCCCGCGCACCTACAGGCGCATCGTTGTTGAGATAAGTGACCTCCGGGGCTCGATTGGGCAGCGCGACATGGATGCTGGCGCGCGCAAGATCGACGCCGGCAGGAACCGGGATCGTGACCATGGTCTTACGCGGCAACAGATCCAGCGGGGCCGCCATTGCTGGTACCGGCATATGCGCCAACACCTTGCCGCAAGAATCGATGAGCGACACCTCGCCCCCCGCCGTCGGCTTAACTCCGAGACTGTGGACCGTCACCTCGATCCGACCCTTGTCGGCTCGGATGTCGTCGACGCCAATGCCGAGGTCAGGACGCCCCTCGGGCGGCGCTCCGGCGGCGGCGAGCGTGAATTCCATCACGGTCGTCGTGCGCGGAGCGAACTGCACTCCGGTCGATGCGCTGCGCTCGAGTCCGACCTCGCTGACGGCGGGCTCGCCATCGGCAACACTGGCGTTGGCTGCGCTCGTGCCAGAAGTCTTCTTCCTCCGGCCGGCGGTCACGTTCGACGCGTTCATCGTCGCGCGCTGCGGGCGATCGGACATGTTGTAGGCGATTACCTTGAAGTGATCGCGTGTCGCGCCAGGCACGAGGATGGCGACCTGCTCCGCGCCGTCCGGTTCGACGAAGCGCCAACTGACGCTGTGCCCAGGGAAGCTGAGATGGCGCTTTATCGCGACCCCGCCCAGCCGTTCGCGCTGGAGATATTCGCTGGGCGCTTCGACCCGGTCGGTCCACAGGCTGCCTTCGGTGTTCAGATACATACGCTGGCTCTTGTCGGCGATGCCGTCGGCGTGAAGCTTGTCGAGCCATTTGGTGTCGCCGCTCGCCGTCCAGGCGGCATATTGGGCGAACGCGGCCCCACCGTCGGCGTTCGCAGCCAGCTGCTTCGCCCAGCCCATCCCCGCGGGCAGAGCCGCGAACGCATTCTCTTCTACGTCCGACAGCGAGCCGGGGCCGCTGCGCGCCAGGCGCCCGAGCATCGGCCGCAGATATTTGTCGTCACCCGAGAAGCGCCACGCTGCCCAGGCCGACTGGTAGGGAAGCCCGGCACCCCCGCCGCCGTCCCCACGGCGAACTGCATCGGTCCGCCAGTTGATCTCGTCGGGGAAAGACCAGCCCCCCCCGGCGTCCTGCTTGCCGTGCGCCATCCAGCCGTCGATCAGCCCGGTGACCAGGCCGCGCGCGGTTGGATCGCCGTTGTACAGGCCGAGAACGATAGGGCCGTGCATGACGCTGAACGAATGCGGTTTCTGCCACTCCCACACGCCTTCGCGATAGACCTTGCGATGGCCGTACCAGTCCGACGAGAAATGGACGTGCCCCTGCGCGTTGGGGATGATGATCGCGGAGAGCGCTCGGGTCGTCGCCATCAGCCGCTCGACCGCCTTGGGCTCGCCCCAGTTGAGGTAGAGCCGCTCGGCGTCGCTGTTGAGGCCCTCCTCATAAGCGTGCAGCTCGTCAGTGGTGATGTTGCCGAGACCGTCGGTTATCATGCCGTTCTTGTAGACCGCATCGGACAGCATCCGCAGCGACTGGTTCACCTTGTCCGGCTTAACCCCCATCAAGGCGAGCGCCGGCCATTGCTGGGTCATGTCGGTGTCATCGGAAATGCCGCCGCCGAAATCGCCGTAGGCAACCTGGCGCTCGTCGATCCACCAGCTGATGAACTGGTCGACCAGCTTCAGGTCCTCGAGCTGACGAAACGCCCATAAAGGGACTCCGACTGGCGCCCGCGGCTGGACGAAGGGCGGCAGCGAATATTTGTTGAAGGCGATGTCCGCCCACCATCGCCGGCCCTCGACATTCCCGGGATCGACGCGGAGCAGATCGGAGATGTCGCCGTAGAGCCGCCGGTATAGCGCCAGGCCCTTGGTGCTGACGTGCTCCTCGACAATGAAGCCCCAATTGTCGCGAACCTGGTTGAAGCGGTCGGCCACATGCTCGAGCTTCGCTTGCTCGCGCGCCTTGAAGACCAGCCGGATCTTCATGCCGTCGAGCGACTGCGCTCCGAAATCGGGCGCTGCCGAAGCGATCGCGATATAGAGGCTGTCGGACGTCAGGACGCGGTCGCGCAGGTCCAGCCAGAGCGTGCGCGCCTGCCCCGGCCGCACCGAGACGGAGACATCGATCATGTCGCGGCCCGGCCACAGCGGGTCCTTGACGCGAATGTTCAGCGCGATCAGGCCGTCCTTGCCCGGGGTCGCCGCGAGTGCGGGAACGTCGAGGGCGATGCCGTCGAGCCCATCCTGGAGGTTGTCCCAGCCCGCGTTCCAGCCGCGCCCAAGCGGCCGCGCCTTGATCCAGTCGCTGAAATTGGAAGGGATGAGGATGTGGACGAGCGGCAGCGACCCCACCGGCCTGACGGCGACTTTCGTCTGCACCACGGCCGAAGCGCCGGGCTCGCCCCCTTTGGAATTGTCGGGAAGCGCGACGACCGTCTGGCGCTCGGTTGCCGGGAAGCGGCCGGCGATGAACGCGTCGAGCGCTCCCAGCGCCGGCAATTCGGCCGCATTCGCCTGCACATCGACGGTGTAGCCGAGCTTGAACAGGCCGTCGGGCTCGCGCGCCTCGTCCACGTCGTAGGCCCAGATCTCCTGGATCGGCTGCTCCTGCATGACATTGGTAAAGCGCAGCCGGCCGCCTTGTTGCGGGCGTATCGAGTCGAAGCTGCGGACAACGCCCTGCGGGCGTGTCGCAACGTTCCGCCAGCTGCCGCCGCCGGCGGATGACGCGAGGATCCCATAAGCCGCGCCTCGAATCTCGACGCGGTTGACCCTCTCGTTGGCCGGTACGGTGAGGTCGTAGGCCTTTCCGCCCTCGACATAGACGTTCCAGTCGGGCAGCTCGAAATAATCGTCGCGGCCGGGAAGACGCGAACGGTTGTACACGCCCGGCCAGGTGGTCTCGGCGATGCCGTCGGTGCCCTTCCACATCCACTGCTTGAGGTCGCGGGTGTCGGCGAATTCGACCTTGCGGACGCGAGTGCTCGGTGCCGTCAGCTCGGCCGGCGTCGCACGATCCCAGCCGAACCGGTGCAGCCAAGCCTGCCGTTCCTGCACGGCGCTCGGCGCGGGGGCCGGGGCTGGCGCTTCGTTCCCGGCAAGCTGCGCCATGTCCGGCGCGCCGAGCATGTGATCGTAAATGCGGATCTCGTCGATGTCCGAGCCGCGCATGAAATGATAGGCGTTGGTCACCTGGTAGGGCGAAACCGTGCGTGCGGCGAGGCCGAGCTGGTCGAGCCCGGAATCGAGGTCGGCCGCTTGATCCTTGCGGGCCGCTTCCTTGCCGTCGACATACAGGCGCACGCCGACGCCCTCGTCCCAGGCGAAAGCGATATGGTGCCAGGCGTCCGGCTCTGGAAGGCGCTCCATTCGCCAGGACACGCGGACCCGGGAAAGGTTGGCGTCGGTGACGAAGCCGTCGAAGCCGTGGCCGTTCCAATCGATGCGCAGGAACGCCATGTCCCAGCTCGAATGGTCTGCGAAGCCGACGCGGAAGATGTTGAAGGGCGCCTCGCCGACCGGGCTGCGCGAGCGCCAGAAGAAAGAGAGCGTGCCGCGCTGGGCGTAGATGTTGCCCGGCGCGCGCCACGCGACATGACCGTCGTCGTCCCAGCGGATCGCTCCCCCGGCCTTGCCGTCCGGCACGATCGAGACCTTGCTCTGGAAGCTGGGAACAGCATCCCCGCTCGCCTGGTCGGCGACGAAGCCCCGGTCGGCCGAGACGTGGAAGAGGAGGCC
>JAQGLD010000196.1 GCA_028293055.1 Alphaproteobacteria bacterium | reverse complement strand
CTGGTCGTCCGGCTCCGCGTCCATGGCGCGGGCCTGGGCGAAATGCGCGCGGTCGACGCTCGACGGGAAGGGGTGGATGTTGGGATGCCGATCCTTCTTCGCCTCGTACAGGCTGTAGCCGCCAGTGAAGACGACATCGGACGCGGCCAGCAATTCGCGCTCGAGCTCGAGCAGCTGCGGCGGAGCGAAACGGAAATTGGCGAGCTCGTCCATGCAGTCGTAGACGGTGCAGGCCGAAGGCACCTCGCGGGAGAAGGGCAGCATCATCGGCGTGTAATACCAGCGGATGAAGGGCCCCTTCTCGCCGGCGAGAAAGGCATCGAGCAGGCTGGCCAGGGTTGAATCGCGGTCCGCGTCGGACAGCCCCTCGGGAAGCGACGGGGTGACGACGACGACTCCGGTTTCGGCGCAGGTCCGGACGCCGAGCGCGGGCTCGCATTCGGGGAGCGCCATTTCGGGCTCTTCCCAGAAGATCACGCGACGGTCGGCCGCGAAGCGGCTCATCAGATGCTGGGGTCGCTGAAAGACGAAGTTCCACCGCAGGTGGGAAAAGCAGATGAGTGCGTGGTCATCGGGAAGCTGGGGCGCAGACTGGCTCTGCCCCAGCTTGGTGGCGGTGGAAAAGCTGATCAACGACGGTATCCCTGTTGTTTGAGGAACTTGCAGGACAACGAGCGCGCAGAGTGGGAGTTCCCGCACTGCAGCAAATTCACACTGATTTGGATTAGGACTAAGCTGGGTAGTTTCGCGGCCGATTCAATGGTCAGCCCTCGATCGAAGCCCTCAATTCGTCGAGCCAAGGCCCCGCTACCCCGTCAGCCGGAGCTCGCCAGTCGCCGCGCGGGCTGAGTGCCCCGCCGGCCGAGACTTTCGGCGAATTGGGAATCGCGGTGCGCTTGTACTGGCTGAGCTGGAAGAAACGGAACAGGAACAGCTCGAGCCATTTGCGAATCGTGGCGAGATCATATTGCCGCTTCTGAGCCTCGGGGAAGCCGTCCGGCCAGCGGCCGGAGCTCGAATCGTGCCAGGCCTGCCAGGCGAGGAACGCGACCTTGGAGGGCTTCTGGCCCGAACGCAGGATGTGGAACAGGAAGAAGTCGTGCAGCTCGTAGGGGCCGATCCGGTCCTCGGTGCTCTGCATCTCGCCCTTGTCGTCGGCGGGGACCAACTCGGGCGAGATCTTGGTGTCCAATATGGCTTCGAGAATGCGGTTGGTGTCGGCGTCGAACTGGTCCGTCTTGACCGCCCAGCGGACCAGATACTGGATCAGGGTTTTGGGAACGCCAGCATTGACTCCGTAGTGGCTCATCTGGTCGCCGACGCCGTAGGTCGACCAGCCGAGCGCGATTTCGGAGAGATCGCCAGTCCCGACGACGAATCCGCCGCGCTGGTTGGCGAGCCGGAAAAGATAGTCGGTTCTCAGCCCCGCCTGCACATTTTCGAACGTGATATCATAGACCTGCGCACCGCGCTCGCCCTTGGCGTAGGGGTGGCCCATGTCCTGGAGCATCTGCAGCGCAGCCGGCCTTATATCGATTTCCTCGCCAACGATGCCAAGCGCCTTCATCAGCGCCCAGGCATTCTCCCGGGTCTCGTCCGACGTCGCGAAGCCCGGCATGGTGAAGCCGAGGATCGTCGAGCGCGGCAGATCGAGAAAGTCGCAAACCTTGGCTGCGACGATCAGCGCATGAGTCGAATCCAGGCCGCCGGACACGCCGATGACGAGATGCGATCCGTTCGTCGTCATGAACCTCTTGGCGAGGCCCTGGACCTGGATGTTGAACGCCTCGTAGCAATCCTGGTCGAGCTGCGCCGGGCGGTTGGGCACGTAGGGAAAGCGGCGGAGCGGGCGCCGGAAGCCGATATCGTCGAGGGTCGGCCGATGCTCGAAAAGGATACGGCGCGCAGTCTTCTCGGGATGGCCGGCGGCGACCGCGTTGTCGTTGAACGTGGGCATGCGCATCCGTTCGAGCCGCAGCCGCTGCACGTCGATGTCGGCCACGCACAATTCGGGCGCCATGTCGAAGCGGCTGGACTCCGCGAGCAACTCGCCGGTCTCGTAGATCGAGCTCTGTCCGTCCCAGGCCAGGTCGGTGGTGCTTTCGCCCGGTCCGGTCGCAGCATAAACATATGCTGCAGTGCAGCGGCTGGATTGCGATGCGCACAGCAATTTGCGCTCGTCGGCCTTGCCGATGGTGATGTTCGACGCGGACAGGTTGCACAGGATCAGCGCCCCCGCCAGGGCGCCAAGGGTGGAGGGCGGCTGCGGGGCCCAATAATCCTCGCAAATCTCCAGATGGAAGATGAAGTCGTCGAGGTCCTCGGCGGCGAAGATCAGGTCGGTGCCGAACGGCACGATCTCTCCGGCGACGGCGATGTCGATGCCGTTCAGCCCGATGCCTGAGGCGAACCAGCGCTTCTCATAATATTCCCGGTAATTGGGCAGGAAGCTCTTCGGCACGACTCCGAGGATTCGACCACGCGAGAGAGCGAGCGCGCAATTGTACAGCCG
>JAQGLD010000194.1 GCA_028293055.1 Alphaproteobacteria bacterium | reverse complement strand
CTACGTCTACCGTTCGGCCGCGGAATCGACGGGCACCGGATACGACACGATCATCGGCTTCGACTATCGCGAGGACCGGATCGATGTTCCGGGCGGCGGCCGTTCGTTCAGCCAGGCGGTCAACGGCGCGCTGTCGATCGCGAGCTTCGATGCCGACCTCGCTTCGGGCCTGAACGGAGTGCTCGGCGCAGGCCAGGCCGCCTTGTTCACCGCGAATGGCGGGACCCTGTCGGGCCATGTCTTCGCGGTGATCGATGCCAATGGGATCGCCGGCTACCAGGCCGGGCAGGATCTCGTCATAGAGCTGGTCAATCCGGTGGTGCCGATCGACCCGACCGCCGGCGTGATCATGTAATTGTATCGGGAGGGGATTTCGCTCTCCGGGATCGCGGTGCGGGGCCGGGTCACGGGAGCGGATTTCCCTCCTTCATTTCGCTCTCGTCGTCCCAGCGCGAAGGCGGTAGCGGCGGATCCCCGGTGTCCCAGCGCGTCAGGTCGGTGGCGATCCACTCCTCGGTCTCCCGGACCAGCAGCGGCGGGCAGGCGATCAGGACGCTATCCAACGCATCGCGCGCGCCCTGGATGTAGGCCCGGCGAAGCTCGGGGCTGTCGTAGCGAATCATGCCGCGCACCTAACCTGACGGATCGGAGCGTTCCTTCGCTTATGTTGGCGCGGAGGGGCAACTTATGTTGGTGTGGGGGAGAAGAGGCTCCGCCGCCGTGGCTAGGCGGACGGCGGAGCCTGACCTCGGGTCCGGCACTCCACCCCCGCAGAGCGCGCCGACCGTCTGATCCACCTTCAGGGAGAAGGTGAGCCTTTGATAGGCCACAAATCCTAGCAACCCCTTAACCACGAATACGGGCTTTGTCGGAGCGGCACGCATCGCGCGAAAAGGGCCCGCCGCATCCGAGGACGGGACGGACCCTTGACGCGCCGAGGGAATTGGCGGCACCGGACCGGATTATCGCGCCGAGGTTGACAAAAGCTCAACGATTCCAGCGAAGCAACCGGCCGGACTGCGCCTCGGCGTCTCCGATATGCGGACGCCGCCCTGGCCGATGAAAATAATTTCACATGACCTCCTGCCTTGCGGGTGTAGATTCGGCGGCTGGAGCGGAGGCTTGGGGGCGAGATCGAGGAGTCGAGCGATGCCGACGGACCAGATTGCGAAGACAGCCAAGGTAGAATTGGATTTCGGCAAGGGCAGCCGCGAGCAAAGCCAGAGCGGCCCGCGACGCAAGCAGCCGGAACGCTTCATCGCGGCCGTCGGCTTCACCGGCGGCGAAAGGAAATAAGCGCCGGATCGGCTCGGGCGATTCGCCGGGGCCGAAGCTTCCGCGGCGGCACGGCGCGCTTACGCCGACCCTCGGTGCGCCCAGGCGGCCGCCGCGCCAGCGCCGGAGGTTTCGGCCTATCCCGCGCGGAGTCCCGCAAAAGCCTGCAATCACAGATAATTTTGTTCTCGGGATTGCCATCGGACATAAATCCTGTAGTCCCCTACGAACGGGGTGGGCGCCAAGTCGCCAGATTCGGGATCGATGCGTTCGCCGGGGGTGTCGCACGCTACGATCCTTCACTCCGTTTATCGCCGCCCGCGGATGTGGACCGCGGCCTGCAGGGGCCGGAGTGAGTCGATGCGTATTGAGAAGAGCAAGCTATCGAGGCGCAGCATCCTTGCGGGCCTCGTCGTCGGCGCAGGCACGGTCGGCGCGGTCGCGGTCGCGGCGCTCAATCGCGGAGTCATCGCGCCTCGTCTCGACGGCAGCGAAGGCAGCTGGTGGACTCGCCGGGCGGTCGCGCTCGAAAATGCCGGCCTGAACGACTGGACCTCGCAGATCGGCGCCGATTTCGACATCGGTACGCCCGAGGCCGGCGGAACGTTCAAGCTCGTCAAGGTCGAGCCGTTCCTGTCGCCCGGCATACGCCCAGTCGACGTATCGCGCGATCGGGCCTTCATGGTCGCCTTCGAAGGCTCGGGCGAGATTCGGCCCGAGGGCGATCGCATCTATCAGGTCAAGCATATGGCCGGTACGCTCGACATCTATTTTTCCGCGGCGGACACCAGCCTGCCGACGCCGCGTCTCCAGGCGGTGTTCAACTGATCTCCGCACGATTAGGATTGGCTCGAGTCAATCCGGCGACGGCCGAATCCCGCTTCGGCGGAGCAGGACCGAGATGCAGTCCAGAACCAGGCCAGTGTCGTTCGATGCCCGCGCAGCGGGGAGGGGACTTGCGCTTCGGCCGGTGAACGGCGGAGATGCAGCCTTCCTGACCGAGCTTTTCGCCTCGGTACGCGCCGCGGACTTCGCGCCGCTCGGCTGGCCGGAACCCGTGCTGCGCCAGCTCCTCGCCCAGCAGGCGCAGTTCCAGCATCTTCAATATGAAACCGCCTATCCCGAAGCCGAGCGGCTGATCGTCGAGCGCGATTCCGTCCCGGTCGGCCGGATCTATGTCGACGAGGGCGAAGCCGCGATCCGGCTGATCGACATTTCGCTGACCCCGGACGAGCGCGGCAAGGGCTCGGGCACCGCCCTGGTCCGCGATCTGCTCGACCGTGCCGCGGCCGCCGGCAAGCCGGTCATACTCAGCGTCGTGCAGGGCAATCCGGCGCGAAGGCTGTACGAACGGCTCGACTTCGACGCCTGCGCGGACGGCGGCGCCTATGAGGAGATGCGCTGGGCGCCGCCCGGCGCTTTCCCCTGTCGGGATCCGGGCGCCCCCTGAACCTTCGCTCGCCAAGCCGGCGTGGATTCGCGCCTGATCCGAATACAGGAATTGCCGAAACGATGACGGTCGCGCCGCCCGTTTCAGCCGGCTCCTGACCGGCGAGGCCGCGATACCGTAATGCTACGGTAGCGCTAAGGCATTTAGGGAAAGAGCCTTTTTCCCGTAACCCACCGTTAAATCCTTTCCGCCACGGCG
>JAQGLD010000143.1 GCA_028293055.1 Alphaproteobacteria bacterium | reverse complement strand
GTCGTTCAGCTGCCCGCCGAACGTGACCTTCTGGTAGAGCTTCGGCGCTTCCGGATTGGCGACGTCCAGGATGACCAAGCCGTCCTGCCTGGCAGCGACATAGGCGTAGGTCCGCGCGACGTAGATCCGGCGCGCATCCGCCAGCGCGACGGACCCCGATGGGACCGGCCGCGGCCGATCCATGTGGGTCACATCGAACAATTTCACCCCGTCGGCATCGGTCACCCAGAGATAACGGAACTGCAAGGCCGAGGCGCGGGCGTCGCGAAGCGGCAGAGTCGCTGTCAGCCGCGGGTGGAGCGGGTCGTCGAGATCGACCACGACCAGGCCTGCGGCGGCCGCGATATAAGCGAAATGGCCGGCGAGCGTGATATGCCTCGCCCCGTTCAGCACTCCATTCTCGTTCCAGGTGACTGCCCGCCTGAGGAAATTGTTGCGCGGATTGCCGTCGGCGAAGGTATTGATGTCGACCAGGATCAGGCCCTCCTCGCTATCGGTGATCGCCGCATAATTGTAGATCGGGTGGAAGGCCTGCTCCTGGTTCATCGCCTGCATCGCCGGAGTGTCGCGACTGGGTGCGATCGGCTGGTTGGTCGGCAGCGCCATGCAGGTCGCGTTCTTCGTCGCGACATGGGCGTCCTGGCCGAGCGGCGAGAATGGGGCGGTGGTGATCCGTTCCGACACGCCCTTGTTGCCGATATTGGCGATGTCGTAGACCCTGAAGCCCCCCGATCCTTCCGCGACGAACATATATTCGCCGCGATTCTGCAGGCAGCGCACCGCGCCGCCGGTCGCCTGGACGGTGTTGAAGAAATGCTCGCGCGGGTGGGTCTCGCCGGACAGCTTGCGGCCGAAGCTCTCGCCGCGGGTCCAGTCGATCAGCTCCTTCCTGTTCCGCTCGACATGCATCCGCCAGTAATCCGGGTAGGCGTAGCGCTGCAGGTAGGATCCGATCACCGCCTGCGGCTCGTCCCATTCGGTGACCCGAGTCGCCTGGAACCCGCTCTCGAGGCCGGACCAGGCGTTGAGGCCGACGAAGTTCACATAATTGGTCCCCTGGAGCAGCAGCTGCGCCATGATCGCATTATTGTCTTTCTTCTCCGACAAATGGCAGTCGGTACAGGTCTTGGTCTCGGTCGTCCGAACCGTGTGCGGGAAATGGGGGGCGAACGCCTGCGAGGAGAAGCCGGAGGCGCTGATCGGCGGCTGCTGCACATAGATCCGCTCGCGGTTGATGTTGGTCGACGACAGGATCAGCGCCGAGGACGATCGGATCGGCGCCACGATCGCGCCCTTGGTGGTCATGTGCTTGCCGAGCTGGAACATGTCCTCGCGGGCGACCTGCGGGTTGTAGGTCGCGAAGTTGCGGGTCTCGCCCCCTTCGTAGCGATGGACTCCGGTCTTCCAGTTCGCCTCGATCGGAAGGTGGCAGCCGCCGCACGACGTGGTCCAGCTGAGGTGGCAGGTGAAGCAGGCCATCTCGGTCGGCTTGTGGGCGAGCTTGGCCTCCGCAACGCCGCTTCCGAAGACGAAATTGCCTGTCTCCGCACCGTCGGTCGACATCAGCTTCGCGCGCGCCGCCTTCAGGTTGAAATGCGGGTTGGCCGGGTCGACGCTGTCCTTGACCAGCGAAACCCGCCATTCGAGCTTGGGATCGACCGCGGATCGCTGGATCAGCTCGCGCCGCCCGTCCTCGCCGGTCACCCATTCGAACCGCCTCCGCCCGTCCTCGTTGCGGAGCAGAGCGAGGTTGGTCCCCCTGGGCGGCGCTGCCGGCCCGGAGGTCAGCAGATTGGGATATTCGGTCGCGCTGCCGTGGCAGTCCTTGCACCCGATCTCGATCGCGTCGGGCACCTCCGCCATGATGAACCCATTGCCGTGCGCGTCCTGGGCGAAGTGGCAATCGGCGCATTGCAGGCCCTTTTCGGCGTGGATGTCCATCATGTGGACCGCCTTGCCGGGATTCTCGCCGACCGCAGCGAATGTGTCCTGGCCGGGCCGGCGGAACTTCGCGGGATCGTCGCTGGGCACGATCGCGCCCTTGGCATCGAGCAGGTTGCCCTCGCGGTCGCGCTTGTAGATCGCCCGGAAATTCCAGCCGTGGCCGTGATAGTCTGCGAACTGGGTGTGCCGGGCGAGCGGATTCACATTGTCCGCGACCTCCCGCAGGAAATCCTTGTCCCCCCATAGCCCGCGCGGCGCGGCGCCCTCCGGATTGCGCTCGAGCACTTCGTGGATCTGCGCCGCGGTCGGATAATGCTGCTGCCGGTAGTCCTTTTCCTTGCCGGGCGGGGCGGGCAGGCGGTTCTCGGGGCCCGGCCACATCAGGTCGGCGTCCGATTCATAGTCCCACATCGTGTAGCCGTAATAGGAATTCAGGAAGATGTTGGGCTGGTGCATGTGGCAGTTCATGCACTGGGCGCTCGGGATCGAACGGGTGAAGGCGTGCTGGACCGGGTGGCCGCTTTCCGTGCGGCCGGCGATGGTCGGGTCAACCGTCGCGGTCTGGCCGTCGCGGCCATATTGCGCCCAGGTCAGGCTATGCTTGGGATCGCGGTCGTTGGCATAGACGACATGGCAGCCGGCGCAGCCCGAATGGCGATAGTCGCCGGGCTGGTCGTTGGTCCCCATGAACCACATGAACGGGTCGTTGAGCCGGGTCTTGTGGATGTTGAGGATGGGGATCGCGACCCGAAGCCCGGTTCCGGCACCGCGGTTGGACTGGCGGATGTCTGGGCGGCCATCCTCCTCGAGCCGCTGGATCGAACCGGACGGGGAGGGCAGGCCGATCTCCGGGAATTGGGTGCCGATCGTTCGGCCGCCGCGCTCGAAAACCCGGAATATGTCGCCTGGCGGCATCACCTGCCAGGTCGGCAGCGGATAGAGCTCGGCCAGCGCGCCCTTCTTCTTCTGCTGCTCGGTGAGGGTGCCGTCGCTCGTGGTGAAGGGCGAGACGAGCTTCGCGGGTTCGCCGGTCCTTGTATAGGCTTCGCCAAGCATCGGGGTCTTGAACGGCAGGATTCCATTATTGTAGG
>JAQGLD010000128.1 GCA_028293055.1 Alphaproteobacteria bacterium | reverse complement strand
GCCCGAAAGGCTATAGCTGGTATGGACCCGGCCGGTCTGCTTGTTGATCCGCTGCTGGAGTGCGTCGGTATAGGTCGACTTCAGCTTGGACAGCTGCCGCCATTCGAGGATCAGAGCGGCAATCGGCACGCCTTCGCGCGAAAGACGCTCGAGCTCGGTCACATCGGTCGACCACGTCCCCGATTTTCCCTTGCGGCCGCCCTTCAGGCCCATCTGGTTGAACAGGACCTCGCCGAGCTGCTGAGGGCTGCCGATGGTGAAGCGGCAGCCGGCCTCGCCGCAGACCTTTTCCTCGAGCGCGAGAATCTGCTCGCTGAACTCGCGCGAAAGCGTCTTGAGCTCCTCGCGGTCGACCTTGACGCCCTCCCGCTCCATCCGCGCGACCACTGGCACCAGCGGCCGGTCGACCATCTGATAGACCCGGCTGACCCGCTCGTGCGGCATCCGGGTCGAGAACCGGTCCCACAGGCGCAAAGTCACGTCGGCATCCTCGGCGGCATATTCCGTGGCGCGGTCGAGCGGGACCTGATTGAACTTGATCTGCTTCTGGCCCGACCCGCAGACCTCCTTGTAGCTCAGGCACTCATGGTCGAGATGCTTCCTGGCGAGGTCGTCCATCGAATGGCTGTTGAGCCCGCCGGCGTCGAGGTTGAAGCTCATCACCAGGGTGTCGTCGATCGGCGCGACATCGATGCCTCGCCGCTCGAGCACGATCCAGTCGAACTTGAAATTGTGTCCGATCTTGAGGACCGCCGGGTCCTCGAGCAGCGGCTTGAGCCGCGCCAGCGCGGTCTCCGCCGGAATCTGGTCGGGCCGCTCGGACAGCAGATCGTGGCCGCCATGCTCGAGCGGAATGTAGCAGGCCTTGCCGCATTCGGTGGCGAGGCTGATCCCGACCAGCTTGGCGGTGACGCAATCGAAGCCGTCGGTCTCGGTGTCGACCGCGACCCGGCCGCTCTTCCTCGCTTCGGCGATCCAGCGATCGAGGGTCTCGACATCGGTCACGGTCGCATAGCTGCTGCGGTCGATCTTCGGCTCTGGGCGGACATCCTGCTGGCGAGGCGCCGCGCCGGCCGCCGCGATCGGCGCCGGAGCGGTCGATGAGCCCGCGGTCAGACGGGCGATCAGCGACTTGAAGCCCTGCTCCTCGAGGAACTCGCGCAGCGGCGCGTCGGGTATGCCCTTCATCTCGAGGCCGTCGAGCGGCTCGGGAAGCGGGGAATCGCAGACCAGGCGGACCAGCTCCCGCGACAACCGGGCATTGTCCGCATGCTCGATCAGATTCTGCCTGAGCTTGGGCTTGGTGATCTCTCCGGCATTGGCGAGCACGGTCTCGAGATCGCCATATTGCTGGATCAGCTGGGCTGCGGTCTTGGGGCCGATTCCGGGGACTCCGGGGACATTGTCGACGCTGTCGCCCATCAAGGCGAGCACCTCGCCCAATTGCTCGGGCGGCACTCCAAACTTCTCGATCACATAGTCGCGGTCGATCCGGCGCTCGTTCATCGTGTCGTAGAGATCGAGATCGGGAACGATCAGCTGCATCAGATCCTTGTCCGACGAGACGATCGTGACCTTCCAGCCCTGGGCCAGGGCCGCCTTCGAGTAGCATGCGATGATATCGTCGGCCTCGAGTCCGTCCTCCTCGATGCACGGCAGCGAGAAAGCGCGGGTAGCGTCGCGGATCAGCGGGAATTGCGGCACCAAGTCCGGCGGCGGTGGCGGCCTCTGCGCCTTGTACTGGTCGTACATGTCGTTTCGGAAGGTCTTCGATCCGGCGTCGAAGATGACCGCGAGGTGGGTCGGGCCGTCGGCCTTGTGAAGGCTCTCGGCAAGCTTCCACAGCATCGTCGTGTAGCCGTAGACCGCGCCGACATTGAGGCCGTGACGATTGGTCAGCGGAGGCAGGCGATGATAGGCGCGAAAGATATAGCTCGAGCCGTCGACCAGGTAGAGGTGGGGGGAAGACATGAAGAGGACTTAGCCAATATGGAGGGTTAAACAACCTCCTTGCGTGCGTTCGCTCCATGCGGGAGGGGGAGCAGTGGACCAAATCGACATCCCCCTGCTCGGCCTGCTGCTGTTCGTCGCCTCCCTGGTGGCGATGATCACTCGAAAGCTGCGGCTGCCCTACAGCACCGGGCTGGTGGCGGCGGGACTGCTGCTGGCTCTCCTGCCCTTCGGCTTCAACGTCGGCCTAACGACGCAGATGATCTTCACCTTTTTCTTGCCGCCGCTGATCTTCGAGGCGGCGATCCAGATTCCGTGGGCACCGTTCCGGCGCGAGATGCCGCTTCTGCTCCTGCTGGTGACGATCGGCGTTCTGCTCGCCGCAGCCGTCGTCGCAGCCGGCATGCATTTTCTGATCGGTTGGTCGTGGCTTGGCGCCGCCTTCTTTGGAATCCTCGTCGCCGCCACCGATCCCGTATCGGTCATCGCCATGTTTCGTGAGATAAAGGTCGACCACCGACTGCATATGCTGGTCGAGGCGGAGAGCTTGCTCAACGACGGCGTCGCCGCGGTGGGTTTCACCGTCCTCCTGATGATCGCTGCGGGCGCGCCTGTCACCGCTCCGGTGATCGGCGGCAAGCTTCTGATCACCGCCTTCGGCGGAGTCGCCGCCGGCGGCCTGGTCGCCCTGCCGCTGCTGGCCCTCGCCGGACGAACCGAAGATCCTCTGGTCGAGATGACCCTCACCACTTTGGCCGCCTTCGGCTCGTTCCTGCTCGCAGAGCATTTTCATATGTCGGGCGTGCTGGCTGCGCTCACCGCTGGCATGCTGGTGGGCAATGTCGGCCGGATGGGTTCCATATCGGACAGCAGCCGACCGATCCTGCTTTCGTTCTGGGATTATGCTGCCTTCCTGGCCAACTCGCTGATCTTCATCCTGATCGGCGGCGCGGAGGCGAAGGCGCCCTTGCTTCCGGTGTTCGAAGCGGCCGCCGCGGCGATCCTGCTTTGCCTAATCGGGCGCGCGGCGACCGTCTACCCGGTGGCGGCCTTGTTCAGCCGATCGTCCCTCCGGCTTCCGGCAAAGCACCAGCATGTCTTATGGTGGGGCGGACTGCGCGGGGCGCTGGCTCTCGCCCTCGCGCTCGCCGTCCCATCGTCGATCCCCGAGCGGCAGCAGATAATCGCCGTCGCTTTCGCCGTCGTGGCTTTCTCGGTCTTCGTCCAGGGACTGACGATGGGTCCGCTGATTCGATGGCTTGGCCTCATCCTCGAGGAAGACAAGCCCGAGTCATGATGGGTTAAACTGAGATATGACAGAGCCGCTCATGCTTCGACTCCTTTTGTCTCTTGTCTGTTTGGGCGCCGCGGGGGGCTCCGTCTCCGCGGCGGCGGCCTCCCGCAGCGCTTTTCTTCCGGCTCGCTTTTCGGTGGAGGTTGTCGGCACAGGGCCCGATGTGATCCTCATCCCCGGCCTGACCGCTTCACGCGAAATCTGGCGCGCCACCGCCATGGCGATCACCGGCTATCGCTATCATCTGATCCAGGTCGCCGGCTTCGCCGGAGCGCCGGCGCGGGGCAATGCCAAGGGCCCCGTGGTGGTGCCGCTTGCCGAGGAGATCGCCCATTACATTTCCGACCGCCATCTCGATCGGCCCGCGATCGTCGGCCATTCGATGGGTGGGACGATCGCCCTGATGGTCGCGGCACGCCACCCCGGCGAGGTCGGCAAGGTGATGGTCGTCGACATGCTGCCCGAGCCGGCGGGGCTGATCGGTTCCAATGCGGCCGGGATCGGCGGGCTTGCCGACCTGCTCGAAGGTATTACCGGCACGACCGCAGGGCAAAGCCTGGTCGAGGCTGCGATCCGGATGTTCGGCGATCCGACGGAAGCGAGCCGCAGCGATCCCAATGTCGTCGCCCGCGCCACCAACGAGCTGGCCCGCACCGATCTGACGCCCGATCTGCCGCGCATTGCAGCGCCGTTGACCGTGGTCTACGCCTCTCCCGAAGCCGGGGAGAACGGAGTGGTCGACCGGCAGTTTCGTGCCGCTTATGCCGGCGACAAGGCCGCCCGGCTGATCCGCGTCGACCGCAGCGGTCACATGGTGATGTTCGACCAGCCGACGGTCTTCCGTCAGGCGTTGCGGCACTTCCTCGCCGGCTGAAATCGGTGCCGATGTGCTCCCCGGAGAAGGCTGGGGTCCAGTGGAAACGCCGAGCGCCTTGATCCCGGCCTTTGCCGGGAAACGATCAGGTCGATGGAACGAGGATCGTGTCGACCGCCTCGGCAAGCAGATCGGGATAGTCCGAAGTGTAATGGAGCCCGCGGCTTTCCTTGCGGGCCAGCGCCGATCGTACGATCAGGTCCGCGACTACGACCAGGTTGCGAAGCTCGACGAGATCGGGGGTGACCCGGAAATTGCCGTAATAATCCTCGGTCTCCTGGCGCAGCAGGTTGATCCGGTTCAGCGCTCGCTCGAGTCTCTTGGTGGTCCGGACGATCCCTACATAGTCCCACATGAAGCGGCGTATCTCGCGCCAATTGTGGTGGACGACGACCTCCTCGTCCGAATCGGTCACCCGGCTCTCGTCCCAGTCGCGGATCGGCGGCGGCGACGGCAGCTCGCTCCACCGCCGGTTGATGTCCTCGGCGGCGGCGACTCCGAACACCAGGCATTCGAGCACCGAGTTCGAGGCCAGGCGATTGGCGCCGTGCAGGCCCGACATCGTCACTTCGCCGGCGGCGTAGAGGCCGGGAAGGTCGGTGCGTCCTTCGAGGTCCACCATCACCCCGCCACACGTGTAGTGCGCCGCGGGGACGACCGGGATCGGCTCGCGGGTGATGTCGATTCCGATATCGGGCTCGGCCAGGCGCGCAGCGATGGTCGGGAAATGCTCGACGATGAAATCGGGGTCCAGGTGGCTGATGTCGAGATGGACGAAGTCGAGGCCGAGCCGTTTCAGCTCGTGATCGATCGCCCGGGCGACGATGTCGCGCGGCGCAAGCTCGGCGCGGGGATCGAAATCGGGCATGAAGCGATGGCCGCTGCCCGGGATCCTGAGCCGGCCCCCCTCGCCGCGCATCGCCTCGGTGATCAGGAAGTTCTTGACCTCGTGATTGTAGAGGCAGGTCGGGTGGAACTGGTTGAACTCCATGTTAGCCACCCGGCAGCCGGCGCGCCACGCCATCGCGATCCCGTCGCCGGTCGAGCCGCGCGGGTTGGTCGAATAGACCCAGGCCCGGCTCGCCCCGCCCGAGGCGAGGATCGTCGCCCGGCCGGTGATGTGCGAGACACCCCCCTTCACCCGGTCGAGCGCATAGACGCCCCACACCCTCTGCTCGCCGTCCGGCGAAACGGCGTGCCGCTGGGTGACGAGGTCGATCGCGACCATGTCGGGGACGAGGTCGATGTTCGGATGCGCCGCCGCCGCGGTCTCGAGCGCCTGCTGGACGGCGCGGCCGGTCGCATCGGCGACATGGACGATACGGCGATGGCTATGGCCGCCCTCGCGGGTGAGGTGCCAGCCCGCCTCCTCGGCCTTGTTGAACGGAACTCCGAGCTCGGCGAGCCGCTCGATCGCCGCCGGCGCCTGCTCGACGACGAACTCGACCGCATCGCGGTGGTTGAGTCCCGCGCCGGCGATGATCGTGTCCTCGATATGGCTTTCGAACGTGTCGCCTGGCTCGAGCACCGCAGCGATCCCGCCCTGCGCCCAGGCGGTCGAGCCCGACGAAAGGTCGCCCTTGGCGAGCACGGCTACCTTGAGGTTCGGCGCCAGCGCCAGCGCGGCGCACAGGCCGGCTGCACCGGAACCGATGATGACGACATCGTAGGGGCGGTTCACGGCGACATCGCCGCGCAGAATCTTCTCCCCTCCCAGCAAGGGGCGGCAGGAGGCTTGGCGCTACACTCCCGCAAGCGCGTTCGAAGCTCTGGTGAGGTTGAGGAAGACATCCTCGAGGTCCGCCTCGCGGGTCGAGACGTCGACGATCCCGAGGCCTTCGCGCTGGAGCGCGGCGAGCACCTCGCCGGCATTCACCTTGTCCTTGCGATAGGTGATGGTGAGGGTCCGCTCGCCCTTGACCTCGATCTTTTCGAAGCAGCCGGCATCGGGCAGCCGGACGATGTCCCGGTCGACGGTGACCTCGACCGCTTTCTCCTGCGCCATCCCCACCAGGGTTCGGGTGGTCTCGTTGGCGATCAGCCGGCCGTGATTGATGATCGCGATCCGGTCGCAGAGGTTTTCCGCTTCCTCGAGATAATGGGTGGTCAGCACGATGGTGACGCCCCTGCCGTTGAGTTCGCGGACATAGTTCCAGAGCTGCTGGCGAAGCTCGATGTCGACCCCGGCGGTCGGCTCGTCGAGGACGAGGATCGGCGGCGAATGGACCATCGCCTTGGCGACCAGCAGCCGTCTCTTCATCCCGCCCGAAAGGGTGCGCGAATAGGCTTCGGCCTTGTCCTCGAGATGGACTGCGCGGAGCAATTCCATCGTCTGGCGCTGCCCCTTGGGCACTCCGTAGAGGCCGGCCTGGATCTCCAGAGTCTCGCGCGGAGTGAAGAAGGGATCGAAGATGATCTCCTGCGGCACCACTCCGATCGAGGCCTTGGCGTTGCGCGGATGCGCACTGATGTCGAACCCCCAGATGGTCGCGCTGCCCCCGGTCTTGTTGACCAGCCCGGCGAGGATGTTGATCAGGGTCGACTTGCCGGCGCCGTTCGGGCCGAGCAGGCCGAAGATCTGGCCGCGCGGCACTTCGAGGTTGATTCCTTCGAGCGCGCGCTTGCCGCCGGCATAGGTCTTCTCGAGGTCGCGGATCGAGATTGCGGACGTCGCATCGGTCATGCGCGGCCTCTAGCGGGTCGCGGAAGCGAAGAACAGGCGGGCAATCCTTCCCGGGACGGGGAGGATTGTCCCTCGCTTTCGCCTTCGCTACAGGCCCGGCCATGGAGACCGACCGCTTCACTCCCGAAATCGCTTATGTGACGAGCCCGCGAGTCGCCTGCGACGGCGCCTCGGAGAGCAATGCCGCGCTCGGCCACCCGAGGGTCTATATGCAGATCGACGAGACCGGCTTCGTCGACTGCGGCTATTGCGACAAACGCTTCGTTCTGAAGGGCGGACCCGCTGACGAGGCTAGCGCGGCCGCCTGACATCCCCCATATCGGCGGAATGACCTTCACCGCCGATCCCCGCCGCTTCCTCTACCGAGGCGATGCCCTCGACCCCGCCGCCGCCCTTCGCCTGACCGGCGACGCGCTTCGCAATTGCGACGATGGCGAGCTCTATCTGCAATATACCGCCGCGGAGAGCTTCGGCTTCGACGACGGCCGCCTGAAGACGGCGGACTTCAATACCCATGCCGGCTTCGGCCTGCGCGGCGTGTCCGGCGAGACCACCGCTTTCGCCCATGCCAACGAGCTCAGCGAGGCTGCGATCCGCCGCGCCGCCGACACGATGACCGTCCTCGATCCGACCCGGACCGAGCGCTCCGCGCCGCCACGGCGGACCAATTCGAGCTTGTACACCGACTCGGATCCGTTGAGCCTGGTGCCGTTCGCCCGCAAGGTCGAGCTCTGCCAGAAGATCGATGCCGCCGCCCGCGCCCGCGATCCGCGGGTCGTCCAGGTCTCGGCCTCTTTGTCCGGTTCCTGGTCGGTGATCGAGATCGTCCGGCCCGACGGCTTCGTCGGCCACGATGTCCGCCCCCTGGTCAGGCTCAACGTCTCGATCGTCGTCGAGCAGAACGGGCGCCGCGAGACCGGCTTTCACGGCCTCGGCGGCCGTTATCTCTATGACGGCCTGTTCGAGGATGCGACCTGGAACCGGGCGATCGACATTGCGCTCCACCAGGCGCTGGTGAATCTGGACTCGGTTGCCGCTCCCGCCGGCGAGATGACCGTCGTACTTGGCCCCGGCTGGCCGGGAGTCCTGCTCCACGAGGCGATCGGCCACGGCCTCGAGGGCGATTTCAACCGCAAGGGCACCTCGGCTTTCTCGGGCCGGATCGGCGAGCGAGTCGCGGCTCCGGGGGTCACCGTTGTCGACGACGGCTCGATCGCGAACCGTCGCGGGTCGCTGTCGATCGACGACGAGGGCACTCCGACCCAGTGCACCACATTGATCGAGGACGGAATCCTCAAGGGTTATCTCCAGGACCGGCTCAATGCCCGGCTGATGGGAGTCGCCCCGACCGGCAACGGCCGGCGCGAGAATTTCGCCCACGCGCCGATGCCGCGGATGACCAACACCTTCATGCTTGCCGGCCACGAGGATCCGGGCGAGATCCTGGCCCGCGCGAAGAACGGGATCTATGCCAAGAGCTTCGGCGGCGGCCAGGTCGACATCACTTCTGGCAAGTTCGTCTTCTCCTGCACCGAAGCCTATCGGATCGAGAATGGCCGGATCGGAGCGCCGATCAAGGGCGCGACCCTGATCGGCGACGGCCCGACCGTGCTCACCCGGGTGGCTGCGATCGGCAACGATCTCGAGCTCGATGAGGGCGTCGGCATCTGTGGCAAGGGCGGCCAGTCCGTCCCCGCCGGAGTCGGCCAGCCGACCCTGCTTGTGGAGGGTCTAACCGTCGGCGGTACCGCGGCTTGATGAGCTGGCAGGACGAGGTCGTCGCCTTCTGGTTCGCGCTCGACGAGAAGCAGTGGTGGAACGGCGATCCGGAGCTCGACGAGACGATCCGGCAATGTTTCGGGCCTTTGTGGCACGCGCAGCGCGATCTGCCGCCCGAGAGCTTCCTCGACTATGAGGAGGAGGCGCTTGCCGCGGTGATCCTGTTCGACCAGTTCCCGCGCAACATGTTCAGGGGTCATGCCGACCAATTCTCGACCGACCCGCTCGCCTTGGCCATCGCCAGCGCAGCGATCGACAGGAAGCTGGACGACGAACTGACCGAGAAGGAACGCGGCTTTCTCTACATGCCGTTTCAGCATAGCGAGAATCGCGCCGACCAGGAGCGTTCGGTGCTGCTGTTCACCGCGCTCGGCGACGCCGACCAGCTGAAATATGCGAAGCTCCACCACGACGTGATCGCGCGCTTCGGCCGCTTCCCTCATCGCAACGCGATCCTCGGCCGCCTGCCGAGCCCCGAAGAAGTCGCCGCTGGCGACGTTGTGCCCTGGTAATGGCCCTGGTCCTCGCAGCACGCTTCTACACTGCGGCGGAGGCGCATATCGCCAGCGGCTGCCTCGCCTCCGCCGGGATCGACAGCCATGTCTTCGATGTCGGAATCAATCTCGTGGAACTCGGCGGAATCGCAGCCCCGGTCCGGCTGATGGTCGACGAGGAGGATCTAGCGGAAGCCCGGACGATCCTGGCCGAGGATCAGAGATAGGCGCGGAGCGGCTCCAGATCGTAGCCCGCCGCTGCCGCCTTTGCGATCAGATCGTCCACATCGGCGCCGCGACCGGCTTCGGCCATTGCCCATAACCAGGTCGATCTTGTTCCCGACTTGCAGAATGCAAGCATCTTGCCCTCGGTCGAGTCGAGCGCTTCGGCCATCGCAGCCACCGAGGCAGGCGACATTCCGCCGGCGACCGGTATGTGCCGGTAGCCTATCCCAGCCTCGTGCGCCGCGGCCGCGATTTCGGCCGACAAGGGCTGGCCGGGCTCCTCGAAGTCCGGCCGGTTGTTGACGATCATCGTCACGCCATAAGCGGCGAGGGCGGGAATCGCGTCGGCCGAGATCTGGCCTGCGACCGAGACCTTGTCGTCGAGCGGCGTCATGCTGCCACCGATGCGGTGCGGATCACCTCGACGAAGGCCGCGCCATAGCGTTCGAGCTTGGCGCTACCGACCCCGCTGACCTGCGACAGGGCCTGCATCGTATCGGGCTTGCGCTCAGCCATCTCGCGCAGCGTGGAATCGTGGAAGATCACATAAGGCGGAACTCCGGCCTCGGCGGCGAGCTCGCGACGGCGGGCGCGCAACGCATCGAACAGCGGATCGTGCGGATAGTCGATCCCACCCTTGCGGGCGCGTCGGGCGCGCTTCGGTGGAATCACGATCCGCACTTCCTCCTCGCCCTTGAGAATCGCACGCGCCGAGGGGCCGAAGGAGAGGCCGCCATAATCGTCGGCGCGAAGCGCGTCGCGGGCGAGAAGGGCGCGGGCGATCGGCTTGACCAAAGCCAGCTCCTCTTCATTCGCGATCCCGAACACGCTGAGCCGGTGATGGCCGAAGCCGTGGACCTTGTCGGTCTCCTTGCCGGCCAGCACATCGGTGAGGTGGCCGAGCCCGAAGCGCATCTCGGTGCGGAATGCGGCGGAGAGCAATTTGCGCGCGGTCTCCGTCGCGTCGATGGCATGCGGCGGAGCGAGGCAATTGTCGCAATTGCCGCAGCGCTCCGGCGGAGTCTCGCCGAAATAGCGAAGCAGGATCGCGCGCCGGCACTCGGCGCTTTCGACCAGGGAGGCGAGCGCGTTGAGCCGCACGCGCTCGCCAGCGCGGCGGTTTTCGGGAGTCTCGGTTTCGATCCTGCGGCGGGCGCGGGCGAAATCGTCGGCGCCCCAGAACAGCCAGGCCTCCGCCGGGTCCCCGTCGCGGCCGGCCCGGCCGGTTTCCTGATAATAAGCCTCGATCGACTTGGGCAGGCCGGCATGGGCGACGAAGCGGACGTCGGGTTTGTCGATGCCCATGCCGAAGGCGATCGTCGCGACCATCACCATCTCCTCGCTGTCGACGAAGGCGCGCTGGTTGCGCGCACGGACCTGGGGGTCGAGCCCGGCATGGTAGGGCAGGACGGTGCGCCCCGCGGCGCCGAGCTGCTCGGCGAGACGGTCGGTCTTGTCGCGGCTCGGCACATAGATGATGCCGGGGCCCGGCTGCTCCGCCATCAGCGCCTTCAATTGCTGCCCCACGCCGTCGCGCGGGCGAATATGGTAGCGGATGTTGGGTCGGTCGAAGCCGGCGAGGACCAGCCCGTCGTCCGGAATGCCGAGCTGGGCGAGGATGTCGGCGCGGGTCTGGCGGTCTGCGGTCGCGGTGAGGGCGAGCCGCGGAACCTCCGGAAAGCGATCGAGCAAGGGCCGCAGCAACCGGTAATCGGGCCTGAAATCATGTCCCCATTCGGAGACGCAATGCGCCTCGTCGATCGCGATCAGCGACAGCTTTGCCCGGCCCATCAGCTCTCGAAAGCCGTTCGAGCTGGCGCGCTCGGGCGCGACATAGAGCAAATCGAGCTCGCCGGCCTTGAAGCGGGCGAGGACCTCGTCGCGGTCGCTGTCGGCCGAGGTCAGGGAAGC
>JAQGLD010000105.1 GCA_028293055.1 Alphaproteobacteria bacterium | reverse complement strand
GCGCCCACTTCGCGGGGCGCGAATGCGATCGCGATATTCCGTCCCGAGACCCGTGAATCCGAGCTGCGCGCGCTGCTCGACGCGAACCAGGCGCGGCTGGTCGGCGGCCCCACCGCCGCTGGCGCCTATCTTCTCGATGTGCCGGGCGGCGAGACTGGCGGGCCCCTCGCCAAGCTCCGTCGCGACCCGCACGTGACCATGGCAGAATCCATCGATCCGGCGCCGGCGGAATGACTCGCTGGGCCACCCTGATTCTCGCAGCCCTGCTGCTGCTTCCCTGCCCGGCCGCGATGGCGGGCGCAGGGGAGATCTCCGCCGAGCTGGCCGCGGGGCCGTCGGATCGGCGGATCCTGGTCATGCTCGAGCTCGCCCCCGAACATTACCGGCCGAGCGCGGATTATGGCGCAGCCGGCGGCTATGGCGACGCCGCAGCCGCAGCCGCGCGGCGCCGGCTGGCAGCGCGGATCGCCCGGACGCAGGGGCTCGTGCTCGGCGAGAATTGGCCGATGCCGCTGCTCGGGGTCGACTGCGTGGTGATGATCGTGCCGGAAGGCCGTTCGATCGACGAGGTCGTCCTGGCGCTGTCGCATCTGTCGGGCGTGGCCTGGTCCCAACCGATGCACCAATTCGATACCCAGGGCGATCTCGGCCACAATGATCGCCTTTTCCGCGCGCAGCCGGCGGCGCGCCAATGGCAGCTTGCGGACCTTCACAAGGTCGCGACCGGGCTTGGAGTCAGGGTCGCGATCATCGACAGCCAGATCGACATCGGCCATCCCGATCTGCGCGGCCAGATCGCCGCCAGCCGCGATTTCGTCGAGGATGTTCGGAGCGTCCCGGAGAATCACGGCACCGGAATTGCCGGGATCATCGCGGCGCGCGCCGACAATCGGGTCGGCATCGCCGGAGTCGCCCCCGGCGCGCGACTGATCGGGCTTCGCGCCTGCTGGCAGGTGAGCGGCGCCTCCGGCCGCACGGTCTGCGACAGTTTGAGCCTGGCCAAGGCGCTGACCTTCGCGATCGAGCAGAAGGTCGCGATCATCAACATGAGCCTGACCGGGCCGAACGACGTGCTGATCGGCCGTCTCGTAGAGATCGGCCTGCGGCGCGGAAGCGCGATCGTCGCCGCGGTCGATCCGCGCACCAGCCAGGGATTCCCCGCGAGCCTGCCCGGGGTGATCGCGGTGGCCGAGGAAGGCATGGCATCGACACGTCCGGGCGTGTACAATGCGCCGGGTCGAGACATACCGACGACGGAGCCCGGAGGCCGATGGTACCTCGTCAGCGGCAATTCCTATGCCGCGGCGCATGTCAGTGGCCTGCTTGCGCTGATGCGCGAGGTCGATTCCGCGAGGCTGACCGGCAATCTTCTGGTTGCGGCGCGGAATGACGGCGGCGCGATCGATGCCTGCTTCACCCTGCTCCGCGCGGCACGACGGCCCGGCCGAAGCTGCGCGCAGGCCAATTGACGCGCGCGCCGCGCTCACGCGGCGATTTCCGCTCCGATCGATCCGGTTGGCGCTCGCCGCCACGCTGGCTTCGTGGGCGACGGGGGCAGGCGCCGAGGCCGGGTTCGGCCTGGCTCTGGCCAGCGACGACCGCTTTCGCGGGGAATCGACCAGCGACCAGCGCCCGGTGGCAACTGCAAGCCTGTCCTACGACGATGTCCGCGGCCCCTATGTGGGGGCGACCCTGACCCTGGTGGCGACCCGGCGCGACGGGCTGCAGCCGCTGCGCTCGATCCAATATATCGGCTACGCGCAACGGGTCGGATCGGGGATCGCGCTCGACCTCGGAGTCACCCATCGAGCCTACAGCCACTATTATGCCGGCGGATATGCGCGCGACTACGCCGAATTCTATGTTGGCGCGTCCGGCCCCCGCTGGTCCTCGCACGTCTACGTCGCGCCGAGCTATGAGGGCCGCAAGGGATCGGCGACCTATGGCGAGATCAGCCTGCTGCTCCTCAGCCGCGACTCATGGTCGGTAACCGGCCATGTCGGCCTGCTCGCCCCGCCGGGGCGCGGCGGACCCTATTCGCGCGATCCGGTGATCGACTGGCGGCTCGGGGCGACCCGCCGGCTCGGCGGCTTCGGGCTGAGTCTGGATTGGGTCGGAGCCTCTTCCGGCGGCTATTCGCGGCGCGGACATAGCGGGCTCGTGCTCAGCGCCAGCCGGAGCTTTTGAAGCCGGGGTCCGCCCGCTCGAGCCACCGAGATGGACGATCCCATAGCCGGCAAGGCGGTATTCCGAGCCCTTCGAATCGGGTTATGACCATAGGCAAGGGGCGAATCGGCCGGGGGGCGAGCTTCATGGACAATGCGGACCACGAAATCGCCGCGGCCGGCGCGAGCGCGAGTCGGCCGCCGCTCAAGACCCAGATCGTCGTCGTCGGCGGCGGCGCCGGCGGGCTCGAGCTTGTTCGACGGCTCGGCGCCCGCTTCGGCCGCAAGCGCCACGACATCATACTGATCGACCGCGCCCGTACCCATGTCTGGAAACCGCTGCTGCACGAGGTGGCGGCCGGGACGCTCGACGCGGCGCTCGACGAGGTCGGCTATCGCAGCCACTGCCGCCGCTGGGGCTATCGCTATGTTTTTGGAGCGATCGAGGGAATCGACCGAATGGCGCGCCAGGTGTTCATCGCTCCGGTGCTCGACGAGGAT
>JAQGLD010000002.1 GCA_028293055.1 Alphaproteobacteria bacterium | reverse complement strand
GCCCGGCTCGGCGCGTCCGACTGGATGGTGGTCGAGGCCGATGAGAGCGATGGCAGCTTCCTGAGGCTCGACGGCACGATCGCGGTCGTCACCAATATCGATCCCGAGCATCTCGACCATTATGGCTCGTTCGATAAGGTCAAGGACGCCTTCGTCGAGTTCGTCGAGAATGTTCCCTTCTACGGCGCCGCCTTGCTCTGCCTCGACCATCCCGAGGTCCAGACGATCATCCCGCGGCTTCGCGACCGGCGGATAGTCACCTACGGCTTTGCCGCCCAGGCCGACATACGCGGTTCGAACCTGCGTCCCTTTCCGGGCGGCAGCCGCTTCGATGTCGCCATCCGCAACCGCGCCGGCGAGGTGCGCATGATCGAGAATGTCGAGATGCCGATGCCCGGCCGGCACAATGTCCAGAACGCGCTGGCTGCGATCGGAGTCGCCGCCGAGCTCGGCATGACCGACGAGACCATCGCCCGCGGATTCGAGAAATTCCACGGCGTGAAGCGCCGCTTCACCCAGGTCGGCGAGGTCGACGGAGCGACGATCATCGACGATTACGGACACCATCCGGTCGAGATCAAGGCGGTGCTCGCCGCCGCCCGCGAAGCGGTCAGTGCTGCGGGGCCAGGCGGCGGCCGGGTCATCGCGGTCGTCCAGCCGCACCGTTATTCGCGGCTCAACGATCTGATGGAGGACTTCCAGCTCGCCTTCAACAATGCCGACATTGTCTTCGTCGCTCCGGTCTATGCGGCCGGCGAGGAGCCGATCGAGGGGGTCGACTCCGACGCGCTCGCAGAGGGGCTGAAGGCGCGGGGCCACCGCGCGGTCGCCACCGTCGAAGGCGCCGACCACCTCGCCCGCCAGCTTCGCGATGTCGCTGCGCGCGGCGACATCGTCGTATGCCTCGGCGCCGGCGACATCACCAAATGGGCTGCGGGCCTGGCCGACGGCATCCGCCAGGCAAGGCTCGCCAAATGATGTCCGTTCATACCGAGCATCCGACCTCGTTCGCCCTGAGCCGAGTCGAAGGGCGCGGGCAGGGCGATGGCGACGCCCCTCGGTCGATTCCCGAGCTGGGCGGAAGTGCGGAGCCGCAAGGCTCCTTGGCCGATTTCATCTGGTTCCGCACCGGCGGCCCGGCCCAGTGGCTGGTCAGGCCGAAGGACGAAGAGGATCTCGCTGCCTTCCTGCGCGATCTCGATTCCGAAATTCCGGTGCTTCCGGTCGGGGTTGGATCGAACCTCATCGTCCGCGACGGCGGCGTTCCGGGCGTGGTGGTGCGGCTGCCCAAGAGCTTCGCCAAGGTGGCGGTCGAGCCCGGCAACCGGGTCCGCGCCGGGGGCGGCGCGATGGGAATCACGGTCGCCAGCAAGGCGCGAGACTCCGGCATCGCCGGCCTCGAATTCCTCCGCGGAATTCCCGGCACCACCGGCGGCGCGGTGCGGATGAACGCCGGCGCCTATGGCCGCGAGGTCTCCGACATATTGATCGAGGCCAGGATCGTGCTTCGCGACGGAACGGTCGCGACCTGGAGCAAGGGCGATCTTGGGTTCACCTATCGCCATAGCGCAGTGCCGGAGGGCGCGGTGGTCGTCGAGGCGCTGTTCGAGGGCGTGCCCGGAGACAGCGCGGCGATCGGCGCCGAGATGGACAGGATCGCCGAGGAACGGGAAGCGAGCCAGCCGTTGCGCAGCCGCACCGGCGGTTCGACCTTCAAGAATCCGGCCGGCGCCAAGGCCTGGCAATTGATCGATGCAGCGGGCTGCCGCGGCCTCACCGTCGGCGACGCCCAGGTCTCCGAGAAGCATTGCAACTTCCTGCTCAATTTGGGCAAGGCGAACGCTGCGCAGATCGAGGCGCTCGGCGAGGAAGTCCGCCGCCGGGTCCGCGAGCATTCGGGAGTCGAGCTGGAATGGGAAATCCAGCGTGTGGGGGTGGCGAAGTGAGTCGGGTATCAAAGAACCTCCCCGTACCGGCGAGGATCCGCTGATGCTGGCTCCCCTCCACGTCGCGGTCCTGATGGGCGGCTGGTCGGCCGAAAGGCGCGTGTCGCTGATGAGCGGCGGAGGAGTCGCGGACGCGCTCGAAAGCCTCGGCCACCGAGTCACTCGGATCGACATGGATCGGGACGTCGCGCAACGCCTCGCCGAGGCCGCGCCCGACATCGTCTTCAACGCGCTCCACGGTACTCCCGGCGAGGACGGCACCGTCCAGGGCATGATGGACCTGATGGGGCTGCGTTACACCCATAGCGGCCTGGTCACCTCGGTGATCGCGATCGACAAGGAGCTGACCAAGCAGGCCCTGGTCCCGCACGGAATCCGAATGCCGCGCGGCCATATCGTCGAGAGCGAGAGCCTCTACGCGGTCGATCCGATCGCCCGGCCCTATGTGCTCAAGCCGGTCAATGAGGGCTCCTCGGTCGGGGTCGCGATCGTCACCGCCGAAGGCAATTACGGCGATCCGATCGGCCGCGACAGCGAAGGGCCGTGGAAGCATTTCGACCGGCTGCTCGCCGAGCCGTTCATCCGCGGCCGCGAGCTGACCGTCGCAGTGCTCGGCGATCGGGCGCTGGCGGTGACCGAGCTCCGGCCCAAGTCCGGCTTCTACGATTACGACGCCAAATATACCGATGGGCTTACCGACCATGTCTGTCCGGCTTTGGTCCCCGACGAGATCGGCCATGCGGCAATGGCGATGGCGCTCAAGGCGCACCGCCTGCTCGGCTGCCGCGGTTGCTCGCGTTCCGATTTTCGCTGGGACGACGAGCAGGGCGAGGAGGGCCTCTATCTCCTCGAGGTCAATACGCAGCCGGGAATGACCCCGCTCAGCCTGGTCCCGGAGCAGGGACGCTATTGCGGCATGAGCTATGCCGAGCTCGTCCAGAAGATCGTCGAGGAGGCCCAGACCCTATGAGCGCCAAGATAGCGCGCGGCTCCCCGTCCCGCGCCCGGCCGAAGGGCAAGGCCCAGAGCAAGGGGAAGAAGGGCAAGGCTCCGGTCGGCCCATTCTCGGAGCTGGTTCGCCGCTTCAGCTGGTGGATCTTCATGGGCGTGCTCGCCGCGGTCGTGCTCGCCACCTTGTTCGCCTTCCGGATCCCGCAGCTGATCGGAACCAATATCGGCGAAGGCGTCGGCGGCCTCGGCTTCACCGTGAAAAGGGTGGAGATCAAGGGCCTCGAGCATATGGAAAGGCTTCCAATCTATGCGGTCGCACTCGACCAGCAATCGATGGCGATGCCGCTGGTCGACCTCCAGGGCACGAGATCGCGGTTGATGGCGTTCGGCTGGGTGCGCGAGGCCCGTGTCACCCGCCGCCTTCCCGACACGCTCGTCGTCGACATCGTCGAGCGCAAGCCGGCGGCAATCTGGCAGCACAACCAGCAGCTCGCCCTGATCGACATGGACGGGATCGTGCTCGATCCGGTGCGGGTCGAGGCGATGCCCGATCTGCCGATCGTGATCGGTCCGGACGCCAACCTTCACGCCGGCGAGCTGGCGCGGCTGGTGGCGGGCGCGCCCCAGCTCAAGCCGCTGATGGCCGGCGCGACCTGGGTCGGCGGCCGCCGCTGGGACCTTCGCTTCCAGTCGGGCGAGACCCTGTCCTTGCCGGAAGGCGATATCAGCGCCCAGCGCGCGCTGGCCTCCTTCACCCGCATCGACCAGGCGACCGGCCTGCTCGGCAAGGGCTTTCTGCGCTTCGACATGCGCATTCCCGGCAAGATGGTCACCCGGCTGTCTGGGCCGCCGCCCGCCTCGGCAGCGCCGCTTAAGCCTGCTCCGCCGGCCGCCGCACCCGCCGACAATGACGACGGCGTCGATACGAGCAAGACGATCTGATGAAGAGGCTGCCCGCACCCCCCGGCCGCAGGCTGGTCACCGCCCTCGATGTCGGCTCGTCCAAGGTTTCGGCTTTGATCGCGGAGCCCAACGAAGACGGCTCGCTGCGCATCCTCGGCACCGGCCAGCGCCAGAGCCAGGGCGTGCGCCGCGGCTTCATCGCCGACATGGAGCGCACCGAATCGACGATTCGCGAAGCGGTCGAGCAGGCCGAAAGGATTGCTGCGACTGGGATCGAGAATGTGTTCGTCGGCTTTTCCGCAGGCGGGCTGGTCAGCACCGTTGCCAGCGTCGAACTCGCGATCGGCGGCCGCCGGGTCCAGAAGGAAGATATCGATCAATTGCTCGGAGTCGGCCGGGATTCGATCGACGCCGAGGGGCGGATGATCCTCCACGCCATGCCGGCTTTGTACACCCTCGACGGGCTGCAGGGGGTCAAGAAGCCGCTCGGGCTCCACGCCGACAAGCTCGCGGTCGACATCCACGTCATCTCGGCCGATCCCTCGCCGGTCCGCAACCTCGATTTGTGCGTGCGCTCCGCCCATCTCGGGGTAGAGGCGATCGTCGCCTCGCCAGTCGCCGCCGGCAAGGCCTGCCTCAGCGAGGAGGAACGCGAGCTCGGAGTCGCCCTGGTCGAGCTCGGCGCGGGAGTGACCAACGTGTCGGTCTTCGCCGGCGGGATGCTGGTCGGTCTGAAGTCGCTCTCGGTGGGCGGCTCCGACATCACCGACGACATCGCGTCCGCCTTCGGCACCCGCCGCACCGAGGCCGAACGGATGAAATGCTTCTACGGCTCGGCAATGACGTCCCCGCGCGACAATCACGACATGATCGAATTGAAGCCGATCGCCGGCTCCGAGGAAGGCACCGAGGCGGCGCGGATCACCCGCGCCCAGCTGATCGCCGTGATCCGCCAGCGACTCGAGCATCTCGTCGGCGAGATCGCGACCGCGCTCAAGGATCTCGGCTTCGGAGGGCCGTTCGGCCGCCAGGTCGTTCTCACCGGCGGCGGCGCGGAGCTCAAGGGCATGGCCGATTATGCCCAGGGCGTGCTTGGCCGCGCGGTCCGCGTCGGCCGGCCGAGCGTGCCGGGCCTGCCCGAAGCGCATAGCGGCCCGGCCTTCACCACATTGGTTGGGCTTGCCCAGTTCGCTGCGTCGAACGAGCTCGACCTTCGCACGATCGTCGCTCCGGACAGCGCCGTTCAGAAACCGACTGGCGCAAATCTCGTCGCGAGGATGATTTCGGCCTTGCGCAGTGGCTTTTGAGACTCAGTTGTGCATCTTTCTGTGGAAAACTCACCACGGCGTTAACTTTTTCGCTTCCGCCCAAGAATCGCATAGTGCAAAAGACCTTAACCAGTGCCCGCGGGCCTAAATGACAGGGGGATATACCGCATGAGCATCGACTTCATCCGTCCAGAGGTGGACGAGCTCAGGCCGCGGATCAGCGTGATCGGAGTCGGCGGCGCAGGCGGCAACGCCATCGCCAACATGATCGCCAGCGAGGTTCAGGGCGTCGACTTCATCGTCGCCAATACGGATGCTCAGGCGCTCAATGCCTCGCCCGCCGATCGTCGCATCCAGCTCGGTCTCCGCATCACCCAGGGCCTCGGCGCCGGCTCCCGTCCCGAGATCGGCAAGGCTGCTGCGGAGGAAGCGATCGAGGAGATCGAGGCTGCGCTCGAAGGCGCCCACATGTGCTTCATCGCCGCCGGAATGGGCGGCGGCACCGGCACCGGAGCGGCTCCGGTCATCGCCAAGGCGGCGCGCGACCGCGGTGTGCTCACCGTCGGGGTCGTCACCAAGCCGTTCAGCTTCGAAGGCAATCGCCGCGGCCGTTCCGCCGATGCCGGGATCGAGGAGCTGCAGCAGCATGTCGACACCCTGATCGTCATCCCGAACCAGAATCTGTTCCGCATCGCCAACCCGAACACGACCTTCAAGGAAGCGTTCATGATGGCCGACGAGGTCCTCCAGCAGGGCGTCCGCGGGATCACCGACCTGATGGTCATGCCAGGCCTGATCAACCTCGACTTCGCCGACGTCCGCTCCGTGATGGGCGAGATGGGCAAGGCGATGATGGGCACCGGCGAGGCTTCGGGCGACAATCGCGCGATCGAGGCGGCGGAGCAGGCCATCGCCAATCCGCTGCTCGACGGAGTGTCGATGCGCGGCGCCCGCGGCGTGATCATCTCGATCACCGGCGGCGAGGACATGCGCCTGATGGAGGTCGACGAGGCTGCCAACCATATCAAGGACCTGGTCGACCCCGACGCCAACATCATCTGGGGGTCGGCGTTCAACAACGATCTCGAGGGCAAGATCCGGGTTTCCGTGGTCGCCACCGGAATCGAGGCCGATGCGCAGAGCCACGCGCCGCCCGCCCCTGCCAAGGTGTTTGCCTTCCCCAGCGCGCGCGCCGAAACCCGGGTGACGGTGACTTCGCCTGCAGCCGAGGCCAAGCCCGAAATCGCCGCGCAGGCCGATGAGGCCCAGGCCGGCGCCGAAGCTGCGGCCGAGCCGCCGGCGCTCGAGGCCGCGACCGACGAGGAGGCCGGCGACGAGCTGCTGCTCGACAGCGGCTCGATGCTCGGCGAGGAAGAGGGCAGCGAGAGCCTGATCGACGAGAATCTCGCCGGCGGGCCGGAGAGCCGGACCCCCGGCGGCAATCGCAGCTGGATCGCCGGCGACGACAGCGCCGCGGCCAAGCCCGCGCGCGACGCCGGCGGCACCTTGTTCGAGCGCATGTCGAACATCGCCCGCGGCGCCCAGAAGGCTCAGGTCGAGGAAGAGCCGGCTGCTCCGAGCCGCCGCCGCGACCCGCTCGACATCCCGCGCTTCCTCGGCCGCCAGAACAACCAGTAAACTTGGCTCCTGATTCCTCCCCCGCAGTGCAGGGGAGGAATTGAGCTCTGGTCGAATTTGCTCGTTCCCCGGCGAAGGCCGGGGTCCAGTTGAAGCGCTCGATCCGACACGGCTGGGCTGGATCCCGGCCTTCGCCGGGAAACGGCCACTCATGGCATTGATTGCCTGCCCAGCCCCTAAAGGCCCGATTTGCCGGAGCGCGGCGTGGAGGATTTGGAGATCGCCGTTTCGCGAGCCGCCCACCCAGGTGCCCCTTCCGGCTCGTCGACAGCCGCTACCGGCTGGGCGCAGATTCATTGCCGCTGCCGGCGCTCCCCTCTCTACTGACGCCATGCGTTCAACTCGATCGATGCGCTTCCGGTTCGGCCCCGCCTTTCTGGTCAAGTCGGCCTTGCTCGGCAGCGCCGCCTTGCTCTGCGCGCCGGCGATCGCACAGCCGGCGGCGTCCCCGCCTGCAGCGGAGAGCCCGGCGAGCGCGTTGTCGCGCAACCTGCGCAGCCTCGCCCAGAATCCGAAGAGCCTCCCCGCTTTGATGGGCGCCGGAATGGCCGCGCTCCAGGTCGGCGATGCCCAGGCCTCGCTCACCTTCTTCGCCCGCGCCGAGGAGCAATTGCCCCGCGACGGCCGGATCAAGATGTGGATGGGCGCCGCTTTGGTCCAGCTCGAACAACCCCAGGCGGCGATGAAATTCTTCAGCCAGGCCTCCGAGCTTGGAGTTGCCGAAGCCGATGTCGCCCGCGACCGCGGCCTCGCCTGGGACATCATGGGCGATCAGCGCCGCGCCCAGCGCGACTATCAGCTCGCCTTGCGCAAGGAGTCCGATCCCGAAGTGACCCGGCGGCTGGCGCTGTCGTTCGCGATCAGCGGCGACCGGGAGCGCGCACTCCAGATGCTCGAGGATCAATTGCTGGTCCAGGACCGCGCCGCGTTGCGCACGCGAGCGCTCGTCCTTGCACTGACCGGAGACACTGCCGGCGCCGATCGCGCCGCCGAGGCCAGCATGGCGCCGGGCCAGGCGGCGGTGATGGCGCCGTTCCTCGCCCGACTGCCGAGCCTCAGCCCGGCCGAACGCGCTCTCGCAGTGCATCTCGGCCGCTTCCCGACCCCCGGCGGCAGGCCGGCCGCGCCGCCGTCGGTCTATGCATCGAACCCATATATGCCGGTCGCTCCGGCGCTGCGCGCGGGAGTCCCCGATCGCCGCCAGACCGCGCTCGGCCCACCGCCGCAGCCGCCGGTCTCGACCGCGCCGCGCCGCCGCCCCGGCGCCGAGGACGGTTCGAGCCTGACCGACAGCGCATCGCTCTCGTCTTACTCGATCGCTCCCCGGGCCGCCCAGACCGCGCCCCCGCCGCCGCCGCCCAGTCGAGCGCCGGTCCAGGCTGCGCGCCGCGAACCAGTGCGCCTCGCCGACAGTCGTCCGGTCCAACCTTCCACCCCTGGCCGCCAGCCGGGCTTCTCGAGCTTCGTGCCCAGCGGGAATGTCCAGCTGGCCCGTCGAGAGCCGGTGGTTTCGCCGCCGCCGCCGCCGCCACCTCCTCCTCCACCTCCACCGCCACCATCTCCTCCGCCACCTGCGGCGGTCGAGCCTCGTCCGATTCCTCCGATCGCCCGACCGGAGGCCCCGCCGGCCCGAGCGTCGCGTCGCGAGCCGGTACGCGCCGGCGCCGCGGCGGCGCCGCCCGAGGCGA
>JAQGLD010000081.1 GCA_028293055.1 Alphaproteobacteria bacterium | reverse complement strand
CAGCGAGGCCGGCTCGTGGCGAGGCAGGACGAGAGAAGGCGCAGGGCCTGACGCTCGGCGGCGGTGTCGATGCTCGGCTGGACCGTCGCGGCAGGCGCCGCAGGCTGGGCGGCGAGGGGTGCGGCAGCGGCGGCAATCAAGGCCGCGAGCCCATACGTCTTCATGGCAATCCCCCTCTGCAACGTCCGGACACCTTATGCGCCCATTCGCGCCGCAACGGGAGTCCCGGCTGTTTCCGGCGCCCAAGTGAAATCCGGGCCGGCGGCGCTCAACCTTTAATCTCCACGCTTCCCGCCCGTTCGATGTCGGGCAAGGTGAAGCGCAGGCTGTGCGTCGCTGCGTCCACGCTAGCAGCGATCGTCCTGCCGCCGAACCGGATCGCGGGGGCGGCACCGGTCCAACCGTGGACGACCACATCGATCCCGCGCCACCACGGCTTGTAGCGTCCTTCGCGCGTTCCGAAGGCGATCGTGGCGGCATCGCAGCGCACGCTCTGGCGTAGAAAATCTCCGCGCGTGTAAGCGAAGCTCACGCCGTCATCGAGATAGAGGGAGCCTCGGCAATCCTCGCCCGGATAGATAGCGAGTTCGAGATTGCCCCGGGGCGTTTCGCTGGTGCTCTGCACCAAAGGCTGCCGCGGCAGGATCGCGCCGGGGCGGACGTAGACCGGGAGACGCTCGACCCTCGGCGACTCCGTCACCGAAGCCCCCGCCACCCGCTCGCCGGTCCAGTAATCGTACCAGCCCGGACCGGGCAGTGGGATGGAATAAGGCGCCGGCGATTCCCAGGTGGCGGGCGGGGCGACCAACAGGTCGTCCCCGAGCATGAACTGCTGCTCGGTGCCGCCGAGATGGTCGCCGCCGGCGACGACCTTGGGATGAGCCAGGAAGACCGGCCGCATCAACGGCAGGCCGGTCCGACTATTCTCGTCGGCGAGCGCGTAAAGGTACGGCATCAGCCGGTACCGCGCCTCGATATAGTTGCGGCGGATCGCTTCATGGTCGGGGCCGTGGACCCACACTTCCTGGGGCGCCTTGTCCTTCTGATAATGGTCTCGGAAGATCGGGTTGAACGCTCCGATCTCGATCCAACGGGTGAGCAGATCGGGCGAAGGCGGGTCTCCGGCGAACCCGCCTATATCGTCGCCGGCATAAGCGAAGCCGCTGAGTCCGAGGCTGACCAATTGGGTGGTCGACAGCGAGAGATGCGCCCAGCTCGAGACATTGTCTCCGGTCCAGGTCGCTGCATAACGCTGGCCGCCGGCATAGGAAGCGCGGGTCATCACGAATGGCCGCCGATCGGGCGCTAGCTTCAGCACGCCCTCATAGGTCGCGCGGGTGTTGAGCATCCCGTAGACATTGTGCATTTCGGCATGGTCCGTGGTGCGCGGCGCGAAGCCGGGCTCCTCGATCCGGTGGCGGACATCCAGTGGCATCGTCTTGGTCGGCGTGTTGAAGATCGCCGGTTCGTTCATGTCGTTCCAGAAGCCGGCAACGCCCATGCCGACGAAATCGCGGAACAGCCCGCCCCACCAGTCGCGCGCTTTCGCCCGGCTGAAATCGGGGAATACCGAATCGCCGGGCCAGACCGGGCCGACATAGAGCGAGCCGTCGGCTCGCTTGAGGAAGATGTCCGCCTTCACGCCGCTGTCATAGGGCGCGTAGCCCTGGCCTGTCGCGGCGGCGACATGGAGATCCGTGATGGTGACGAGCCGGATCCCCTCGCCGCCGAGCCTGCGCACCAGCCCGGGCAGGTCCGGAAACGCTTTCTTGTCTACGGTGAAGGGGCGGTTGCGGTCCTGGTAATCGATGTCCAGCCAGAGCACGTCGGCGGGGATATGGTCGGCGCGCAGCCGATCGGCGATTCCCTGCGCTTCGGCCTGGTTCATGTAGCTCCAGTGGGACTGCTGGAAGCCGAGCGCCCAGAGCGGGGTCAAGGGCGGAGTGCCGGTCAGCCAGGCATAAGCCCGGACGATATCCTTCGGGCCCGCGCCGGCCATGACATAATAATCGACCGGCCCGCCTTCGGAGCCCAGCGCGAAGGTGTCGCGCTCGCTCTTGCCGAAGTCGAAATAGGCCCGGTCGTGATTGTCGAGGAACAGGCCGAATGCATGGCCTGTCTCGTCGAGCCCGAGCGTGAACGGGATCGACTTGTAGATCGGATCGGTCGCCGGGCCGAAGCCGTAGGAATCCGTGTTCCAGAAGGTGAAGGCGCCGCCGCGACGGTCGAGCGGCCCGGTCTTGTCGCCGAGACCGAAATAATGCGCATCCTGCGGCATATGCTTGCGCAGCCGGAAGCTGGCGCCGGCGAAAGCGAGCGGGGCGCCGGGAGCGTCGGCGAGGATTGTCCGGCCGTCCTTGTCCTTGACCGTGAGCGCAAGGCTGAGCTTGTCGAGAGATATAGTAAGCGCGGCGGTCCGAAGCTCAGCGCCGCTGCCCGTCTCGCTCAGGTCTAGCGGGACATGCCGGCCCCTTCGTTCGACCGAGACCGCCCAGGAAGCGTCCTCGGGAAGTTCCGCGCGGCCGATGCGCACCCGGACGATGTCGGCGCGCGGCGCGCTGAGCTCGATGCG
>JAQGLD010000565.1 GCA_028293055.1 Alphaproteobacteria bacterium | reverse complement strand
CGCCTCGCTGGTAAGGTCGGGGCCGTTTGCAGTAGCGCGCCTGCCATGAACGATTTGACCAGAGTTCCGATTGTCGTGCCGGAGCGGAAGGTGCCGCCGCTCCCGCTTTTGTTCCGGATCGGCAAGAAGCTTCGCCACCGGATCAGCGCGATCATCGCCCGGTCGTCGAAAGTCGGTAACGCGCCGGTCCTGCGGGCCTCGCAATTTCCGTGGATCGCAGCGCTCGAAGCCCGTTGGCCGGAGATCAGGGCCGAGCTCGACGCCTTGCTCTCCCATCAGGAGGCCATTCCTCCACTCGCCGATATCTCACCGGACCACCGCAGGATCGCTCCCCCGGACAAATGGAAATCCTTCTTCCTCTATGGCTATGGCTACAGGCTCGACGAGAATATCCGTCGCTGCCCCAGGACGGCCGCCGCCGTCGCGGCCATTCCCGGCCTCAACAGCGCCTTCTTCTCGATCCTCACCCCCGACGCCCATATTCCGCGCCACCGCGGCGTGACCAAGGCGGTGCTGACCGCTCATCTCGGCCTGATCGTGCCGAAGGCGCGCGAAGCCTGCCGCATGCAGGTCGACGACCGGGTACTGGTCTGGGAGCAGGGGCGGACATTGGTGTTCGACGACACCTTCCATCACGAGGTTTGGAACGACAGCGGCGAGATGCGCGCGGTCCTGCTCATCCAGTTCCGCCGTCCGACCGGCTGGCTCGGCCGGGTCGTCGGCAGCCTGTTCCTCGGCGCCGTACGGCGCTCGCGCTTCGTCCAGGATGCGCGTTCCAGCCTGGGCGACTGGGAACAGGCGATGCAGCGAGTCGAGCGCGAAGCCTAGCCCCGGTCGCTCCTTCGTATCTTTTCCCGGGCCGGCTCCAGGCGTATCACTGAACGATGATCCGGGCCGTCAATGCCGTCTCCCTGCTTGCCCTCCTTCTCGTCGCGACGGGATGCGCCGAAGCGCCTGGGGATTGGCGGGGGGCCGAAGGGATAGCCGAGATCCGCGGAACGCGGCTGCAGCCCGCGGAGCGGTCGAGGCCCGATCGGGCACGTGTGATTGCAGCGATCGACAGCGCCGCCGCGCAGATCCGGCGCTGCTACCGACACCCGGGCGTTCCGTCAGTCGGCCGGAGCATCGCGACCCGGCTCCGAATCCACCTTTCGCCCGACGGCAGCCTCAGCGACGTGCCGGCGGTGATCGGTCAGAGCGGTGTGACCGATACCAATCGGGCCTTTGCCGCGCGGATGGCGGAGGCGGCGAGCCAGGCGGTGCTGCGCTGCGCCCCGCTGCGGCTGCCGCCGGACCTCTATACCGGCGGCTGGGACGAAATCGATCTTACGTTCAGTCCGGCGATGCTGGTCTGAGCTGGAAACGAAAACCCCGCCGCGCAAGGGGGGAACGCGGCGGGGCCATTTCGGGCCGGCAGGCCGTGGTTCGTACCCCTCGGCCCTCGCCGCCAGGGAGTGGGCGGCTGATACTTACATAAGAGTAAGTTGCCGATTTTGAAGGGGTTGGCTGCGCCGCAAGAGGCTGCCTGCGCGCACAAAGAAAGGGCCTCCCGAAGGAGGCCCTTTGCTTAACCCGGCCTGCCTCGACGGCTCAGGCGGCGTCGGCGAATTCGTCGTTCGCCACCGGGCCGCTGTCCTGGCCCTTGGCGGAGACATCGCGATCGACCAACTCGATGATCGCGATCGGAGCTGCGTCCGAAGCGCGCAGGCCGGCCTTGATCACCCTGCAATAGCCGCCGTTGCGATCGGCGTAGCGCGGAGCGACCACATCGAACAACTTCTTGAGCTGGGTCTCGTCGAGCATCCGCGCATGGGCGAGGCGGCGATTGGAAAGACCGCCCTTCTTCGCCAGCGTGATCAGCTTCTCGACATAGGGGCGAAGCTCCTTCGCCTTGGCGGTGGTGGTGGTGATCTGCTCGTGCTTGATCAGGGCCGCCGCCATGTTGCGGAACAGGGCCGCACGGTGGCTGGAGGTCCGCTGGAGCTTACGCCCGCCGACGCGATGACGCATGATATCTTCCTTTCGTTCGTCCGGAGCCCGTGCAAGGTAGCTTCGGCCAGGCGGTCGACGAGGGGGACCGCCCAGACCCCAAATGAAAGGGCGGGACCTTAGCCCCGCCGCTTGCTGCGCTTCCAAGCGGAAAAGATCCGAAGAGTCAAGGCTAGCGGCACTCGCCGGGTCTGCGGCCATTGACACGGAACGGGCTCCGGTAACAGGATAAGTCTCGATGATCATGACCTTTCTCGTCGCAGGCTTGGTCGCCGAGGCGCCGCCGCTTACGGCCGCGCTGCTGGCCACTGTTCCGGCCGTTGGGGCGGTACCCCCGGCGCCCGCCACTCCGCCGCGACTGAAGGCGAGAAAGGCCCGGCCGCCGGCGCATCGCGCCACAGCAAACCTCGCTTCCTATGTTTCCGACGACGATTATCCGCCGATCGCCATCCGGAACGGGGTACAAGGCGTGGTCGGATTCCGGCTTGCGGTCGACCCCGCCGGCCTGGTGGAGAGTTGCGAGGTGACGGCGTCGAGCGGGTCCGCGGATCTGGACCAGGCGACATGCCGGATCATGCAGGCGCGGCCGCATTTCACTCCGGCTACCGACCGCAAAGGGCGGGCCGTCCCCGACATAGTCGAATCGCGGCTGAACTGGGTTTTGCCGGAAGAAGAGGAGACGGGGCCGCCATCGGCGGGCCCGAACCTGGCAAGCTATGTCAGTGACGCAGACTATCCGCCCGAAGCGATCCGCAACGGCGAGGAGGGCACGGTCGGCTTCGTGCTCGACGTGACGCCGGAAGGCATTGTGGGAGCCTGCAACGTCGTCGCGCCGAGCGGCTCGACACTGCTAGATGCCAGGACCTGTGAGATCATGTCGGCGCGCGCCCGCTTCATTCCCGCGCGCGACTCGAACGGCACGCCGGTGGCGGATCATATCCGAGCCCGCATTCGCTGGGTTCTCCCGGTCGAGCCGGAAGCAGTGGAGCCGAAATAGCTTGGCTCAGCCCTAGCGATCGTCAGCCCTTGCGGTCGCCGCGGTCGCCCTGGCCGGGCTTCGACTCATGCTTGGCATGCTGGCGCTGGTCGGCGGCGAGCGAGCGGCCGACATCGACGACGTCCTTGAACTGCCCCTTCTCGTCGCGCCGCACATAGCGCTTGTCGTTCCCGGTATCGATCAGCTCACGCTTGCTGCCCGTCATTACAATCCTCCTCAAAGGGGTCGATCTGAAGCGGTGAATCCCTGAGAATCCTACTTGTTCCGTGGCTTGCTCGAAACGAATGACTGCGCGACCAAAAGAAAGGCCGCCTTTCGGCGGCCTTCCAAACGCATACAAGAGGCTGGAAATCAGCCGAGCAGTTCCTGCTCGAGCTTCTTCGCCATTTCCTCGATATTTTCCGGCGGCCAGCCTGGGATGTCCATGCCGAGACGAAGACCCATGGACGACAGGACCTCCTTGATCTCGTTGAGACTCTTGCGGCCGAAATTCGGCGTGCGGAGCATCTCGGCCTCGGTTTTCTGGACTAGGTCGCCGATGTAGATGATGTTGTCGTTCTTCAGGCAGTTCGCGCTGCGCACGCTGAGCTCGAGCTCGTCCACCTTCTTGAGCAGGTAGCGGTTGAGCTGGTTGGCGTCCTGATCGGCGTCGGACGACGGCGCGGCGATTCCGGCCATGGTCGGAACCGAGACCATCGAATCGTCGAAGTGGACGAAAAGCTGCAGCTGGTCCTGAAGGATGCGGGCCGCATAAGCGATCGCATCGTCCGGGCTGATCGTGCCGTCGGTCTCGACCGTCAGGGTCAGCTTGTCATAGTCGAGCTCCTGGCCGACGCGGGTATTCTCGACCCGGTAGCTGACCTGGCGCACCGGCGAGTAGAGCGCGTCGACCGGAATCAGGCCGATCGGGGCGTCGGCCGGACGATTGGCGGCGGCGGGGACATAGCCTTTGCCGGCCTCGGCGGTGAGCTCCATGTTGAGCGTCGCGCCCTGGTCGAGATGGCAGAGGACCAGATCTGGATTCATCACCTCGATGTCGCCAGCGGTCGCGA
>JAQGLD010000523.1 GCA_028293055.1 Alphaproteobacteria bacterium | reverse complement strand
GAGCGTGGCCTCGGCTACGCCTGCGAGCGGGCGCGGACCGATCCGGAACGGCTCGCTGCGATTGGGGCCGCAGGCGAGCACCCAGGTGCCTGGCGCGGTGAAGGCCGAGAAGTCCAGCCGGCGCCAGGCGCCGCGGCGATTGGAAACGCGCTCGACCGGATATCTGGCGGCGCGCTTGCCATCGACATGGAGCAGCTCGAAACTCGATTCCGAACCGGCCGGCGCAATCGCGATCTTCTCGACGGCGCTTGCATAGCCGGTGTGGCAATAGGCGATCTGGCCAGGCGAGACCTGCCATCCCTCGACCCGTTCGGCCTCGACCCGCTGCAATTCGAGCAGGTCGAAATCATAGGTGACGATTGGGCTGGTCCCGGCGATGGGCACGCCCCAGCGCGGCTGGAAGATGCTGAAGCTGATCACCCGGTCGCGCTGGATTTCCGGTACCTCCCAGACCAGGTGGTTCCATTTCCCGGGGACCAGGTCTCCGATATAATTGATCGCCACCGGATCGACCGGCCCCGCCCGTGCGCCATCGCTGAGGAATTCGAGCGCGAGCGTGTTGATCGGGTTTCCGGGGTGGACGAAGCACCACAAAGAGATGCGGTTATAGGCGGTCCAGTCCTGCGGTTGCGCGAAGCTGCGGGTGAGCACTGCCCCGCCGGGCGCCTGCTCGAACAGGATCGCGCTGCCCGAGAAGCTTCCGTTCGGCTGGCGCGCACTGCGGATATAGGCCTCGTCGCGCTGCAGCACCGACATGCGGAGCGAGCGCGTACCGGTGCGCGCCCGCTCGGTCGAATAGGCGAAGCGGACGGCGGGCGTGGCGGTCCAGCCGCCTTCGCCCTCCATGTCGTCCAACACTCGTCGATACCGCGCTGGCTTGTGCAGGTTGCGCCAGTCGCGCGAGCGCGAGATATCCGGCTTGATCAGCTCGCGGATCGGAAAGCCCGGCCTGTGCCATTGCGGCGTTGCGGCCAATGTCCGCCCGGGCAAGGCGAGCAGCAATGGCGCGACCGAGACGCCGCCCATCAGCGCCCGCCGGGTGAAATGGATCAGGCTCTCCCGCTCGCCGGAAGCGGACGGTTCATTTCGCATGGACGACCAGCATTTCCACCGCTGGCGCGGCCAGCGCGCCATCGATGTGGAGGGTGGATCCGGACTGATTTGTGCGGCTGACGAGCTTCCAGTCCGAGGAGGCCGAAAGGGCATAAAGCTCGACGACATGGCCGCCGCGAGCGGAAAGATTCCGGATCGTCAGGTCATAGCCGCGATTGCGGTCGTAGGAGACCGAACGCCTGGACGGGAGCGCCATTTCGAACAGTCCGCCCGGCGCCTTCGCGACATCCGGTCCGCTTCTCGGGCCTCGCTGCTCGGGCGGGACCTCGTAATTGCTAATCAGCACCTGCACCTGCTTACCGTCTTCCGAACGGCCGGCGAGCAAGGCGAACCCCTTGTCGTCGCCACCGTGGGTCGCAAGGCGGAGGGGAGTGAGGCGCATCCGGCCCCAGGCGATCAGCGCCTGTCCGATTTTGGTCGGAGTCCGGCCGTCGGCTCCGAACTCTCCGTCGGCGCGATAAAGCGCCTGGATGTCGATCGGTGCGTCCTGCATATAAACCAGAGCCGAGCCGATGAAGGCTGCGCTGGCGGTCGCATCGAGCCGGCCCGACAAGATGCCGCTGTTCCATTCGTCGAGAACACTCAACGTCTTCTGGAACCCGTAACGGTCGAGCAGCCCGCGCATCTCGCGCCCGATACGGCTGAAATCGAGCGGGTCTTGCCCCTCCGAATAATAATGCCAGGAGAAGAAATCGAGCGGCAGCCGATGGTCGCGCGTGTAAGCGAGAAATCCCTCGCGGTAGGGCTGCGCCTGATTGACGAGCGCGATCGTAGGACCGCCGACGAGCGCAGCCGGGTCAGCCGACTTCACTGCCGTGGAGGCCGCCTCGTACAGGCGGTAATAGTCGTCGGGGGTGCCGCGCCACCAGATCTTTCCGAGGTCAGGCTCGTTCCACACCTCCCAGTAGCGAACGCTGCTCTGGAAACCCTCTGCCCAGCCCTTGTTGTAGTGGAGGACGATATGCCGGATGATCGTCGCATAGCGGGCGAGGTCCTGCGGCGGGCCGGCGGTGGTGCCACCGCCGCGGCCCAGCCTGAAGATCACCTCTGCCCCGATGGCGCGAATGCCGCCAACCAGCTGGTCGGTCGGGCCGAAATTGTAGCTCCTGGAATCCTCGGGATCGGCTGCCGGATCGGGAAAGATCAGCCAGGCGTCGACGTTGCGCGGGGGGCCGCCGCCGCCCGGTCGCGGGGGCAGCACCGAAGGCAGCGGTCCAACGCTGGAATCGATGTCCCCTGCCAGGGCGTCGTGGGTGCGCACCAGATCGACCGAAGCCTCGCGATAGGCGGACGACAGATTTGCGGGGCGCGGTCGCGGATGAGCCTGCTGCGCCGCAGCTCCCGAAAAGCGCATGTCCGGCGCCCCGTTGACGCCGCGAAGTGGCTTGAGCCGGCCTAGGGTCTTGCCCGCATCGACCGTGAGCAGGGAATAGCCCGATGGAGGCGAGGCCGCAGCGGCGGCTCCCAATGCGGCGCATGCAGCCAAAGCGGCGAGCCGGCCGGCATATCGCCCGATCCTCCCCTGCATTCCTTGCTTTCGCCGGCGCGTCCGGCTCATTGGCCGAAGACCCTGAGACGCTCCGCATTGGGCACGGGAATCGGGTGGGGCCGGGGGCCGAGCTCGAGGAACAGGGGATTGGCCTGGGTATAGTTCGGCCAGGCAGGACGGCCGGCGCCATTGGGATCTCCGGTGCGGGCGAAGCTGGTCCAGT
>JAQGLD010000515.1 GCA_028293055.1 Alphaproteobacteria bacterium | reverse complement strand
CGACTGGCCCTGGCAGACAAGGCAGCGCAGGCTCTCCATCAACGCTTTGGCCTGAGCCTCCTGCCGCGCATCCTCGAGCTGGGTATAGGCATAATGGGACGGAGGCAGCGCGGACTGGGCGAGCGCGGGGCCGGTCAGGATGAGGGCGAGGAACAGTGCACCGAGGTTCCCCGGCGAACGCCGGGGTCCAGCTCGATCGGCCGAGTGGGTCCCGGCCTTCGCCGGGAAACGGAAGTGGCGTTCCCTCACTTCGCCGCCTCGTACGCAGCAACGACTCCGTCGAGATCCTCGGGCCGGATATCGCCGATATGCTGGTGGCGGATCACCCCATGGCCATCGACGACATAGGTTTCGGGCACCCCGGACGAGCCGAGCATGAACTGGACCCGGCTGGTCGGATCGGAACCGATGCGGTCGAACGGATCGCCCGAATCGGCGAGGAACTGCGCGACATCCTCGCTGCGGTCGCGGATCGCCACCCCCTGGACCGGAATGCCTCGGCGTTTCAGAGCCATAAGCTGGGGCGCCTCGACCTTGCAGGGAATGCACCAGCTCGCGAACACATTGACGAGGTGGGGCTGGCCGGTCCTCAGATCGGTTGCCGAAAGTGGCGGGTGATTGGCGACTGCGGGCTGCAAGGCGAAATCGGGCATCGGCTTGCCGATCATCTGCGAAACTATGGTCGGGCTGACCGGATTGCGCAGGGTGGCGGCGAACATGGTCAGGAACAGGGCGAAGACGGCCAGCGGCGCCCAGATGATCACGCGCCTCATACTTCCACTTCCTCGACCCGCCCGCGCCGCTCGCGCCGCCAGCGCCCGATCAGCGACAGGAAGCCCCCGAACGCCACCATCGCTCCGCCAAGCCAGATCAGGGTGACGAATGGCTTCCACCACAGCCGAAGCTGCCAGCGCCCCTCGTCGTCCGATTTGCCGAGCACGGTGTAGAGCTGCCCGTCGAGGCGGGTCGCGATCGCGGATTCACTGGTCTCGGTCGGCGGCGCGTTGAACATGCGCGACTGGGGATGGAGGATGAGCGCCGCGCCGCCATTGCGGCTGGCGCTGAGCTGGGCTTCGATCGCGGTCCAGTTTGGGCCCGCGATCGGGCGGACGCTATCGAAGCGAACCCGGTACGGGCCGACCGCGACCGTCTCCCCGGGCTGCACCGCGATCAGCTTCTCGCGGGTGAAGGCGCTTTCGCACGCCATGCCGGCGAGGCTCACCGCGATCCCGAGATGCGCGACCACCATCCCGTAGGTGAAAAGCGGTGTGCGGCGCAGGTTGCGCTTCCACAAGGGCGCGAGGCTCGCCGCGCCGACTCCGAGCGCCAGGGCGAGGCCGAGCAAGGGCAGTATCCGCATCCCCGGCGCGGCAATGACCAGCGCCAGCAAGGTCACCGCTGCGAGCAGGATAGGGAGCGCGACCCTCCCGGCGACCAGCTTCAGCCGGTCGCGCCGCCAGCGCAGCAGCGGACCGACCGACATGATGACGACGAGCAGCAATGCGATCGGACCGGTGACGAGATTGAAATAAGGCGGACCGACCGAGACCTTCGACCCCATCGCCTCGGTGGCGAGCGGGTAGAGCGTGCCGATCAGCACCAGGCCGAGCAGGACGGTTAGCAGCAGATTGTTGACCACCAAGGCGCCCTCACGGCTCACCGGATCGAAGGTCGAGCCTTCCTTCACCGTCCCGACCCGCAGGCCGTAGAGCGTCATCGCGCCGCCTATGTAGAGCGCGAGCAGGATCAGGATGAATGCGCCGCGGCGCGGATCGACGGCGAAGGAATGGACGCTGGTCAGGATCCCCGAGCGGACCAGGAAGGTTCCGATCATCGACATCGAGAAGGCGACGACGGCGAGCATCACCGTCCAGGCGCGCAGGCCGTCGCGGGTCGCAAGCACGGTCACCGAATGGAGCAGCGCGGTGGTCGCCAGCCACGGCATCAGCGACGCATTCTCGACCGGATCCCAGAACCACCAGCCGCCCCAGCCGAGCTCGTAATAGGCCCAATAGGAGCCTGCGGTGATTCCGAGAGTCAGGAAGATCCAGGCGACCAGCACCCAGGGCCGCATCGCCCGTGCGAAGGCCGGCCCAACATCGCGGGTGAGCAAGGCGCCCACGGCGAAGGAAAAGGCGATCGAGACCCCGACATAGCCGAAATAGAGGGTCGGCGGATGGAAGGCGAGGCCGGGATCCTGAAGCAGGGGGTTGAGCCCATTGCCCTCGGCCGGCACCGGATAGGCCCGGTCGAACGGGTTCGAGGCAAACAGCAGGAAGACGTAGAAGCCGAGCCCGATCGCCGCCTGCGCGCCGAGCGTCGCGATCAGGGTAGGCTCGTTCAAACGCCGTTCGAACAAGGCGACCGCAGCGCCAGCGACCGCGAGTACGGTCACCCAGAGAAGCATCGAGCCCTCGTGATTCCCCCAGGCGCCGGCGAACTTGTAGAGCCAGGGCTTCATCGAATGGCTGTTCTCGACGACCAGCTTCACCGACAGGTCGGTGCGCAGGAAGAGCTGGATCAGTGAGAAGAAGGCGATGACCACCAGCAGCGCCTGCGCGACCGCTATGGTGCGCACCGCATTCCGCCCGGGCGCAGGTAGGAATGCGAATCCCAACTGAAGCAGAGACAGCGCCGCAGCGAGCCAGAGCGCCCCGAGGCCGAGCTCGGCAATCATTTCAGGCTGCTGCTCTTATGCTCGCCCTTGCCGGCATCGAGCACAGGAGGACGGTAATTCTCGTCATGCTTGGCGAGAATCTCGCTCGCGACGAACAGGCCGCCGGGCTGGAAGCGGCCTTCCGCGACGACTCCGCTATTCTCGCGGAACAGATCGGGGACGATGCCGCGATAGCGCACCCGGATGACATTGGCGGTTTCGTCGCCGACCAGGAAATAGATAGTGACCCCATCGGGATCGCGCTTGATCGAATGGGGCCGCACCATGCCTCCGATCCGCACCGCCCGATCGAGCGGGGCGCCCGCCGCCGCGACATCGCTCGGCGCGTAGAAATAGGCGGCCTGCTGCCTCAACGCCGACATTGCGAGGAGCACCGCACCCAGCACGGCCACTATCGCCAGGATCAGCAGGACGAGGCGCTGATTCTTGGCCTTCACAGCTCGCGCCTCAGCGCGTCGGCGGCGGCTTCGGCGCGGCGCATCGCAATATAGGTCCACAGCAGCAGGCAAAGAGTACTCAGCCCACCGAAGCCATAAGCGCCGATAATGAACGGCCAGGGGTTCATGCTGCCATCCTGCGCAGCCGCGCCTCGACCTTCTGGCGCGCGAGCATCGTCCGCATCCGCATCAGCACGATCGCTCCGAACAAGAGGGAGAAGCCGAGCGCCGATGTCAGCAAAGGCCAGAGCATGGAACTGTCGATCTTCGAGCTGCCAAGGCCGAGGCTCTGGCCCTGGTGCAGGGTCCGCCACCACAGGACGGAATAATGGATGATCGGCAGGTTGATCGCCCCGACCAGGCCATAGATGGCTGTGATCCGCCCCTCCCCGCCGCGCTCGCGGTCGGCGTCGGCGAGCGCGATATAGCCGACATAGAGGAAGAGGAGGACGAGCATCGAGGTCATCCGCCCATCCCACTGCCAGTAGGTGCCCCAGGTCGGCCGCCCCCAGAGCGAACCGCTGGCGAGGCAGATTGCGGTGAAGACCGCGCCGGGCAGCGCGACCGCTCGGGCGGCGATCGCGGCGAGAGGGTGCCGCCAGACGATCTGCATCAGGCTGGCGATGGCGATCCCGGCCCAGCCTGCCATGCCGAGCCAAGCCGTTGGGACATGGAGATAAATGATCCGAACGCTGTCGCCCTGGAGATAATCGGGCGGCGCGAACAACAGGCCGGTGCAGAGGCCGAGCAAAGTCAGCCCGCCGCCGCCCCAGCCCAGCCAGGGCGTCAGCGGACGCGCGATCTTCAGGAAACGAGCCGGATTCGCGAGGATATGCATTTACCCGCGCATCCCTAGAGCAAAGCGCGGAAAAGTGGGATTGGTTTTCCGCACGGTGCGAAATCCCGTGGGACCGTGCCTCGAGCCACCTGCCGCTTGCCATTGGACCTTTGCTCGGGCCAAGCGGACCGATGGCCGCGGAACGCCCGACCCAGAAGCATTTCGTCGGCATCGCCCTGCGCCTCGGCTCCGCCAGCGCCTTCGGGCTGATGGCCGCGATGATCAAGCTCGCCTATTTCCACCGCGTATCGCCGATCGAGGTCGCCTTCTTTCGCAACGCCTTCGCTTTGCCCT
>JAQGLD010000488.1 GCA_028293055.1 Alphaproteobacteria bacterium | reverse complement strand
GTCGTTGGCACCGGTCAGCAGCGAAACTCCGCCATTTGTCGAGACGAGCACGAACTGGCCGAGCACGCGCTCGTTGCGGAGGCTCCACGGCAGCACCGTGGCTGCGATCGCGACGTGGACGATCAATGCGGCCCTGAACGCAGCCTTCCACCGAAATCGGGGAAAGACGACCAGCAATGCGACGATCGCTCCGGCCGGGAACAGCATGGTCTGCGGCCGCATCAGGGTGGCGGCCCCGAACAGCAGCCCGGACAGGATCAGGCCGCGCCAGTCGTCCCGTTTCGCGATCAGCAAGGCGAAGGCGGCCATGACGACCGCGGTGTAGCTGGTCTCGGACAGCACTGCCCCGGCATAAGCGATATGGGCAGGATAGAGCGCGTAGAGCAGCGCCGCCATACGCGCCGCGAGCTCGTCACCGAGCTGCCGTCCAAACCACAGGATCAGGGCCAATATGGCGGCGGCCGATGCGAGATTGACCAGCATCGGCCCGACCAGCCCCTTGCCGAAGACGAGCATCGATCCGGCGAGCAGGGCCGGATAGCCGATCGGCCAGAAAGCGGTGGGATGCCCGCTTTCGCTATAACCCTCGCCGCTGACCAGGCCGACCGCTCGGCCGAAATAGAAGGCGCCGTCGGAATAAGGCGCTTGCGGCAACAGCAGGATTACCAGCAGGCGCAGACCCAGCGCGAGCGCGAAGATCGCCGGCACCACCCATCGCCGCTCGGCGAGCGTCCGAAGCGGCGAAAGCGGCTCGACGCCGGAGATCGCTTGGGTGGCCATGGCGCCGCTCTAGCGCCGAGAATTTAATAAAAAGCCCAATCGCCGAGCCCGGCCTTCTTGTTGCAGCCTGAGCTTGCTGCCAAGGATCGGCGCCATGAAGACGCCCCTCCTCGTCGCCCTTCCGCTCCTGCTCCTCACCGCGGCCGCGCATCCCGCGCGTCACCCGCCTTTGCCGCTGCCGCCGCCTGCCACGATCGAGCAGCTACGCGACGCCACCCTCCGCGACGATGTTGCGTTCGATATGGTCGAGGGGCTTACCACCGAGATCGGCCAGCGCGCCGCGGGCAGCGAGGCCGAAGCACGCGCCCGCGACTGGGCGGTGGCCAGTCTCAGGTCGCTCGGCTTCAGCAATGTCCATATCGAGCCGTCGACCATGCCGATCTGGGTCCGCGGTGCCGAAAGCGCGGAGATCGTCGCACCTTACAGGCAGAAGATGGCGGTCACCGCGCTCGGCCGCAGCGGTGCGACCCCGCCCGAGGGGATCACCGCGGAAGTGGTCGGGTTCGACGATCTCGATTCGCTCAAGGCGGCGGCGCCGGAGGCGGTGCGCGGGCGAATCGTGTTCATCAGCCATGCGATGCGCGCGGCCCAGGATGGATCGAGCTACGGCTATTTCGGTCCGGTGCGGCGCAACGGCCCGTCGATCGCCGCCTCCAAGGGGGCAGCGGCGGTGGTGATCCGCTCCCTCGGCACCGATCATCACCGCATTCCCCATACCGGGGGCACGGACTGGGCGGCTGGCGTGAGCCGCATCGCGGCCGGCGCTTTGTCCATTCCCGATGCCGAGAATCTGCAGCGCATGCTGAAACGGGGCGGCAAGGTCACCATGCATCTCGTGATGACTCCGCGGCAGCTGCCGGACGGACCCTCCGGAAATGTCGTCGCGGAGGTGCCGGGCACCGACCCCTCGGCTGGAATCATCCTGATCGGCGGCCACCTCGACAGCTGGGACCTCGGCACGGGCGCGATCGACGACGCTGCCGGAGTCGCGATCACCGCGGCCGCGGCGAAGAGGATCATGGATGCGGGAGCGCCCCGGCGGACGATCCGGGTGATCTGGTTCGGCGACGAGGAGACCGGCGGCACCGGCAGCAAGGCCTATTTCGCGGCCCACAAGAACGAGAAGATCGTCTTCGTGGGCGAGTCCGATTTCGGCGCCGACCGGGTGTGGCAAGTCGATCTCGCGCTCGGCGAGGTCAATGCGCCGCTCGCAGCCAGGATCGCATCCCTGCTGGCCCCGCTCGGCATTTCGCGCGGCAAGAATCCGGTCGAAGCCGGCGCCGATCTCGGCGCCTGGGTGAAGGCGGGAGTCGCCGGCGGCGATCTCCAGCAGGACGGGACACGCTATTTCGACATCCACCACACCGCCGACGATACACTCGACAAGGTCGACCCAGCCCAGCTCGCGCAGAACGTCGCGGCCTGGACGGCGATGGTCGCCGCAGTCGCTCGGGCGCCCGAGGACGTGGTCGGTCCCGCTCCTGCAATGTGACGCTTCGATTGACAGTCCAGCGCGGCGGGGACAGGGGCGGCGGCGTGGGGTGATGTCGGCCCCGGGACGGAATCTGATGATGCAGAGGCGACTTTGCCCCCTCCTCGCCGGCGCGGCCGCGATCCTCTTCGTCCCTGCCGGAGCGCACGCCGCCGCCGAGCGGAATCTCAACGATCTCAGCATCGAGGAGCTCGCCCAGGTAGAGGTGCTTTCGGCCTCGAAGCGCGCGGAGCCGCTGAGCCAGGCGCCAACCTCGATCTTCGTGATCACCAACGACGACATCATGCGCTCGTCCGCGACAACCCTGCCCGAGCTGCTGCGCGCTGCCCCGAACCTGCAGGTCCAGCGGATCGACACGCGCGAATATTCGATCACCGCGCGAGGATTCAGCGGCTACGACACCGCGAACAAGCTGCTCGTCCGGATCGACGGACGCAGCATCTACTCGACCCTGCATTCCGGAGTGTTCTGGGATTTGCAGAACCCGCTGCTGGAGGATCTGCGCCAGATCGAGGTGATCAGCGGCCCGGGCGGGACTCTGTACGGCACCAATGCGGTCAACGGCGTCATCAACATCAGCTCGAAGGACAGCGCCGACACGCTC
>JAQGLD010000466.1 GCA_028293055.1 Alphaproteobacteria bacterium | reverse complement strand
GCTTCCTGGACTTCGGCTTCGGCGGCTGAGAGCAGCTTGGCGCCTTTCCCGGCGAAGGCCGGGATCCATGGACCAAGGCGCGTGAAACTGGGCCCCGGCCTCCGCTGAGGAGCATTGAGCCCTACTTCGCCGAGATCTAGCCCGCCGGCACCGCCATACGAGGCGGCGGAGCCGATGAGCGCTCGGGCCGGCGCGGTGCCGGGCGGCTGCCGACCGATTCCGGCGGAGCACCGATCAGCGCCTTGAGATCGAACAAGGCGCGAAGCATCGACAGGCCGCCCCGCCCTGCGACGTAGCGCGGAGTCCAGTCCGGCTCGAACTTTTCCTTATAGGCACGCACTCCCGCGAATCCGTAGAATGGCCGGCCGTGACGGAAGATGAAGGCGGCAGCCTTGGCCCAGGCCGGAGACAGCCGGCGCGCCTCGATGCCGGACAGCGGGGCCATGCCGAGCGAGAAGGCGCGATAGCCCTGTCCCTGCCCCCAGAGCATCAATTCGGTGAACAGAAAGTCCATCGCGCCATAGGGGATGACCTGCGAGTGGCGCATCAGGTCGATCGAAAGCTCGCTTTTGTCCGGAGTCGCCCAGAGGTTGGCGAAGGCAATGATCCGTCCCCTCCAGCGCACCACGGCGCAGTCGAAGCGGGCGAGATAGGCGGGGTCGAAACGGCCGAGGCTGAAGCCTTTCTCGGACTGGCGCTTGAAGTCGAGCCACGCGTCCGAGACCCGGCGGAGCTCGGCCATGATCGCAGGCACCGACGCAGCAGGCACGATTTCGAAACGCGCGCCCTCGCGCGCTGCCCGGCGGCTCGACTGGCGCAATCCGCGCATCGCTCCGCCCTCGAGCGAGAACCCGCCGAGGTCGACCCTGGCCTGCTCGCCATATTTGAGGAGGTCGAACCCCATCTCGATGGCAAGCGGGAGCAGCTCGGCGCCGATCTGGTAGAGCAGCAGCCTCCCCTGCGCGGCGTCGGCGCGGGCCCGGATCGCCCAGAGAAGTTCCGGCCAGGCGGCGCGAGGCCCGACCGGGTCGCCGATCACGATCCAGCTGCGCCCGCGAACGCCGTACATGAGGAAGGCATCGCGACGCTTCGAGACGATGAAGCTCTTGTCGCCGGTGAAGGCGAGCATCGACTCGCTGCTCGCAGCCGCACCGAGCGAACGCCTGGCGACATCCTCGGGCAGGGCCTGGCCCGGCTCGGGCCTTCCGGGCGCGAGCATCCGCCACAGGCTCCAGCCGAGCAGCAGCATCGCTGCTCCCAGGCTGGCGCGCAGGAATCGCGCCGCGCCCCCGCCCTTCCAGGCGAAATGCCACCACAGGTCGCTCGAATATTCGACATGCTTGAATGCGAAGAAGCCGATCCACAACGACACTCCTAGCGCCAGCAGGATCAGCAAGACCCATTGCGGCGAGATCGGCTCCGATGTCAGCGCAGTGCGCCGGTAGAAAGCGGGCCGGGTCCATTGCAGCAAGCCGGCGAGGATGAGGAGCAAACTGGCCTCCTCATAATCCACACCCTTGCCGAGCGAGAACAAAGCTCCGGCGACGAGCAGGCCACGTGTCAGGATGAAGGCGCCGTCGAGCCGTCGATAGAGTCCGGGCGCGAGGAGCAGCAAGGCGGTGCCGATCAGGCTCGCTGAGAAATGCGATGTTTCGACGAACGGCAAGGGAAGGATCTGGCGGAGCGCGTGCATCCGTCCGGCGATCGCCGGCAGCGAACCGGAAACGAGCAGCACGCTTCCGCCGAAGAAGACGAGCAGGCTCATCAGCGCCGGGCTGATCGCATTGGCGACCGCCTGCGCCCCAGCGAAGGCACGGCCGACCGGCTCGCGCAACCGCCGCCCCTCGCGGACGACGAGCAAGGTCGATGCGAGCATCAGCGGCAGCAGATAATAGATGCAGCGATAGGCGATCAAAGCGGCGAGCAGGGCCGGCCGCTGGCCGGGCAGCGCAGCGATCACCACCGCGTCGAACACGCCGACTCCGCCGGGAACGTGGCTAAGCGCGCCGGCGGTGCAGGCCAGCGCATAAGCCGCCAGGAACAAGGGGAAGTCAGCGGGTCCCGCGCCGGGCAGCAGCACGAAAAGGGTCGCGCTCGCAGCTGCGATGTCGAATGCCGAGACCGCGACCAGAAGGAGCGATTGAGTTAGGCGCGGCAGCTTGAGCTCGCGGCCGAGCAGCCGCTTGGGCTCGCTTCTTCGCCGCGCCAGCACGACCAGAGCGAACAAGGCCGCGAGCAAGGCCAGGGCGGGCAGCCGGCCGAACCGGTCCAGGCCCGGCAGGGGCGGCGCGCCGAGCAGCAAAGCGAGGCCGCCGAGCAGCAGGATTCCAGCCCAGAAAGCAGTGCTCGCGATCGCGATGATCCAGCCCACATCGCCGGGCGGGACCCCTTCCTTGCCGTAGATCCTCAGCCGGACCGAGCCGCCGGTGACCAGAGCCAGGCCGAGCGTATGGCTGATCGCGTAGCTGCTGAACGAGGCAAGCGCGGCGATCCGCCACGGCAGCGGCCTGCCGACGATGCGCAGTGCCAGCACATCGTAGAAGGTGAGCGCCAGATAGGAGAGAGCGGTGAAACCCAGAGCCGCGGCCAGCCGCCAGCCCCGGATCGCAGCGACCGCGCCGCGCACCTCCTTCCAGCGCACCTCGCGGGTCAGCATGTGCAGGGCCGCGAAGCCCAGCGCGGCGACCAGCAGTGCGACGAGAATCGGAAGCAGCCTGCGAACGCGCGAGCCCAAACGGTGCGAAGACGGACGGGCGGTCAGGAGCGGCGCCATATCTGCGACTTGCACAGGAAGGTGCCCAGCAGGCAGCCGCTGATCTTGAGCTTGCCAGCCCCGACCGCGACGATCCGGGAGCTGAAGGTCCGCCCCATGTCCACGACGAAGACGGTGCCGCGCCAGCTGCCATCGCCCGCCGGCCGATAGTCGCGCAGCACCTCGGTGCCGATCGGATTGGCGACCCCGCTGTCGCGGGCATCGGCCGCCGCTTCGGAATTGACCCAAATGATCCAGCCGCAGACCGCGTCGCCGCAGCGTCCGGTCCGGACTGCGACGCTGTTGTGCGGGTTGATCCAGGTCCCGCCGAGCTCGCCCCGCACCGGCTGCGGCGGAGTCGCCGACGCTGCGGTCAGCATCAGCAAAGCGGGCGCGAGCCAGGCTTTCATCGCGCCGGCCCGGCGCTGCGCCGGATCGCCGCGAGGAGGGTCGCGGCCAGGCGCTCCGGGTCGCGGTGAAGCAGGTGGCCGCCTGGAAGGGCGACCCGGACGGCATTGGGCTGGCCGAGCAAGGGGCAGAGGCTGTCGTCCTGCTCGACGCCCTGGACGCAGAGCGCAGGCGCCCAGTCCAGCCGGCGAGCGGTGGGAACTGCGTCGAATAGAGGACTCGACATCGGGAACAGATCGGACGGCGAGGCCTGGAGTCGCGCCTCTCGGCTCGGGACGACCAGGGCGACCATTGCGATTTGCCGCCGCGGCCCGGCGGGCAGAGCGGTGAGCCCGACCTGGAGCATGTCGGCGCCGAACGACTGGCCGATCAGCACGAGCTTCGCACCCGGGGCCAAAGCGGCCGCCCGTTTCATCCCGCCCTCGATCAGGCGCGCAGTCTCGGCGAGCGAGCGCGGGCTGCGGAAGAAGGTGAGCGAGTTCACGCCGACCACCGGAATACCGCGCGCTGCGAGCCGATCGGCGACCTGAGCGCCCATGCCGAAATGAAATCCCATGTCCCCGGAGAACAGGATTGCGACGACTCGCGGCCGTCCCGCAGCCTGGCTCGGCAGATCGAAATAGAGCGGCCCGCCGAACCAGCCGATCCCGTAGAGCAGGGCCAGCGCCAACGCCGCGACTCCAGCTCCGATCGACGCGAGGCGGCCGCGCGCGGCCCCGCCGCGCCATGGCGCACCCGCGGCCCGATCGGCATTTGTTTCGGCAACGCTCCCCATGGCGCTCAACCTGCTCCGCTCCGGCCAACCTCGTGATGGCGTCACGATGAACATTTGGTCATTCGCAAGGCCCGTTCCACGAGCGGTTTTCGCCGATTGCCTGCAGGTTGCTTGCCAGGCTTTCCTCTGGCACTCTGCGGGACGGAGACGGTGTCGTAGGGGTGCGACGCCGTGGGGGCCTCCGATGAACGTGGATCAGGCCGGCGGGGACCAGACGAGCGGCGCTCGATATGCCGCCTTCATCAGCTACAGCCACAAGGATGCGGTGTTCGGCCGCTGGCTGCATCGCCGTCTCGAGGGCTACAGGCTGCCGCGCAGATTGGCCGGGAGCCACGGCGAGCGCGGCCTCGTCCCGGCCCGGCTGACTCCGATCTTCCGCGATCGCGAGGAATTGCCCGCTGCGGGCGATCTCAGCGAGCGAGTCCGAGCCGCGCTTGCCGTGTCGGGATCGCTGATCGTGGTCTGCTCGCCGAACGCGGCCGC
>JAQGLD010000446.1 GCA_028293055.1 Alphaproteobacteria bacterium | reverse complement strand
TCGGCGAAGCGGCGCTGCGCAAGGCGGGCGTCCCCGTCGAGGCGATCTACATAGCGGGTGTCGATCACAGCTTCATCGGCGGAACGCCGGAGGCGACCCGCGATGCGACCTTGCGAGCGACCAACGCGACATTCGACTTCTTCCACAAGATGCTGCGAGTCCCGTGATTCGCTTTCGGTTGCTGCTTGTCCTGCTCGGCATCCTGGGCCCCACGGCGGGATTCGCGAGCGAGTCCAAAGCGGATGCCTGCGGGCCGACCGTTGATCTGAGCTTCATCTGCGGCGCTGAGCATCCCGAGGATCTGGCGCCGATCCCGGGCAGCCGCTGGCTGATCGCAAGCGGCTTCAGTCCTGGTGCCGGGCTCAAGCTCGTCGACATCGAGGCCAAGACGCTTACCCGCTGGTATACCGGCGCGCCGGAGCAGCTTGCGCAGGATGCCTCGCTCTATCCGGACTGTCCTGGGCCGCCCGATGCGGCGCTGCTTACGCCTCGCGGGCTGAGCCTGCGCAGGCTCTCGAGGACACTCTATCGCCTGCTCGCGGTCAATCATGGCGGACGCGAGAGCATCGAAATATTCGATGTCGATACGGCTGGAGCTGCTCCGCGGCTGCGCTGGCGCGGATGCCGGGTGATGCCGGCCGGCCATGTCGGCAACAGCGTCGCGGCCTGGTCGGACGGCACCATCCTGGTCACCGTGCTCACCCGGCCAGGCACCAGCATAGCCGACTTTCTTCGGGGGCGGCGCACCGGCGGAGTTTTCGAATGGCGCCCGGGCGATAGCGGTTTCAGGTTGATCCGGGGCACCGAGCTGCCCGGCAATAACGGGCTGGAAACCTCGCCCGACGATCGTTTCTTCTATGTCGTGGCGTTCGGCTGGCACTCGATCCTGATCTACGACCGAGCCCGCCCCTCCGAGCCGGTGCGGACCGTGCTCGCGCCGGACTTCATGCCGGACAACATCCATTGGTCGGGGCGGAGGTTGCTCACCGCCGGAATGCGCTACGACGAGCCGGCTTGCGGCGGGCTGCGCAGGATCGTCGGCGGAGTTGCCGATCCGATGACCTGCCATCGCGGCTTCGTCGTCGCAGAGCTCGATCCGAAAAGCGGCAGGCTCTCGAAGCTTGTCGACTCCGGCCCCGATCCGCGCTTCAATGGGGTTTCGACCGCGTCGATCGCGGGCGGCCGGATCTGGATCGGCTCCTACCAGGCCGATCGCATTGCCTATACGGCCGCATCCGCGAGTGCATTGGGACGGGAGCCGGGCAAATGACCGACCGCAGGGAATTTCTGGGTGCAGGCGGCGTGCTGGCCATGGGCCTCGCGGCACCCGCCCTCGCCGAAGAAGGCCGGGCGCCACGAATGCCGCCGCTCTCCCACGCGTTCAGCGCGACCGTGCTGATCGGCGCTCCGCTCGAGCTCGGGCTGGTCGACGGCGCACGCAAGCGGGTCATCCCGATCCTCGGCGGCACCGTGACCGGCCCCCGGCTCACCGGCAAGGTGCTTTCCGGCGGCGCGGACTGGCAGACCATCCGTCCCGACGGAGTCGCCGACATCTCGGCCCGCTACACGCTTCAGGCGGAGGATGGAGCCCTGATCTCGGTCCTCAATCCGGGGTATCGGCGCGGACCGGCCGCGGTGCTGGCGCGGATCGCGGCCGGCGAGACGGTCGATCCCGCGCTATATTATTTCCGGACCACGCCGCGATTCGAGGCCGCGTCGGACGGGCCGCACGCCTGGCTGACGAAGAGCCTGTTCGTGTGCAGCGCTGCGCGTTTCGCCGAACGGGTCGAGCTGGATGTGTTCGAGCTGGGGTGAGGCTGACCAAAATTCCTCCCGTCCAGGGACGAATCAGACCGAGTCCAGTGCCACCCAGCCCCGGCCAGCACGCCGACGCAGCGGCGCCAGTCCCGCACGCACTCCGATCGCATCCACATAGTCGGCGATCGCACCGCTTCGCTCGCCCGCCGGTACCGGACGGCCGGGCGGTTCGCTCCACACCGGGATGAACCCTGCTTCGATCCTGCCATCGCCGTGCCACAGAATCCTCCCGATCATCCCGTTGACCGCTTCGGGATGGAAAGGCGCGAGCGGATAGGCCGGATCGGGCTCGAATCCGAACATCGTCTTGCGGCGCTCAGCCCATTGCGCCCGTGCCGGATGATCTTGGGCCGGGCTGAGCGCATGGGTGACGACGACGCCGTTGCCGAGACCGTGGAAGATCGGCTTGCCGCGATGAAATTCGATCCCGCGGACGATATGGGCATGGTGGCCGACGACCACATCCGCGCCGGCCTCGACCGCCGCCTGGGCGACCGGACGTTCATAGGGGGCGAGCTCGGCCGGACGGTGAGTGATGCCCTTGTGGAGCGCGACGATGACAAGATCGGCGGCCTCCCGCGCGGCTTCGATATCGGCCGCCATCGCCGCGAGCGAGGCTGGGTCGGCCGCGACCAGATCGGCTTGTGGGCGGGTGGCGCGGCCGTCCGAGGCCTCGATCCGGACATAGGCGCAGCCGGCATGGTCTTCCCTCGCCCAGCCGAGTTCCGTTCCGACCAGATTGTAGCTGAGCAAGGCGATCGTCCGGCCGTCGCGCTCGACCAGCGCCGGCCGCCGCGCTTCGGCGAGGCTCATCCCGGCCCCCCCATGGGCGATTCCGAGCCGGTCGAGCTCGGCGATCGTATCGGCGATGCCGACCGGCCCGCAATCGGCCATATGGTTGCCCGCCAGGCTAACCGCGCCGATCCCCGCCCGAACGAGCGCGGCGAGATGGTCCGGATCGGCCCCGGGCGCGGGCACGTCGCCCGCAACTTCCTGGCCTCGCCGCGTGTGGGGAACTTCGAGATGGCCGACGACGAGGTCGGCCGCGCGCAGCAGCGGAGCGATTCCCGACAGCCAATGGTCCGGATCGGGCACATCCAGGATGATGTCGCCGAGCAGGCGGATGTCGATCGCGTCCATTTCAGACCACGCCCTTCGCGCGCAGCTCCGCGACGTTCGCCGCGTCGTAGCCGAGGCCGACCAGCACGGATTCGCTATCCGCCCCGAGCATCGGCACGATCGGCGGAGTGGGTTCCGGCTCGACGTCGAATCCGGCGCCCACCACGGTCAGCGGCCGGTCGGACCCGGGCAGGATCGCCTGCTGGAGCAGCCCGCGCTGGACCATGTGCGGGTGGACGCTGATCTGGCCGACATCGCGGATCATCGCCGCCGGGACGCCGGCGGCGGTGAGCACCGCTTCGACATCCTCTGCGCGGCGGTCGGCCAGATAGGACGTCAGCCAGGCCTTGAGCGCGTCATAATGGTCGACCCGGGCCTGGTGATCGCGGAATCGCGCATCCTCGATCATCTCCGCATGGCCGAACGCCCGGAACAAGCCCTCGATCTGGTGCTGATGATTGGCGCCGAGCGCGATCCAGCCGTCTGCGGTCGGATAGAATTCCGCGGTCGCGACCAGCCGATAGCCGCGATTTCCGGTCCCGCTGGGCGCCTCTCCGGTATAGTCGTTCACCGACACTCCGGTGGCAATCAGCTTGAGCGCGGCGTCGAGCATCGCGACATCGAGATATTCGCCGATTCCGGTCGAGTCGCGCTTCCTCAGCGCGGCAAGCAAGGCGATCGCGGCGAGATAGCCGGCGAAGGAATCGACCACCGGCATTCCGATCTTCTGCGGACCGGACTCGTTCGCGTTCATCATCGCCATGCCCGACACGGCCTGGGCGATATGATCATAGGCGCCCCAATCGCGCAGCGGGCCGGTCTGGCCGAAGCCGCTCAACGACAGGAACAGGATCCTCGGATTGACCGCCTTGACCTCCGCATAGCCGAGCCCGAGCCTGGCGATCACGCCCGGGCGGAAGTTTTCGATGACGATGTCCGCACGCTCGGCCAGCCGAAGCGCGATCGCCTTCCCTTCGGCAGACTTGAGATCGAGCGTCACCGATTTCTTGCCGGCATTGATGGCCGCGAACGGGATGCTCATTCCAGGCAGGCCGGCATGCTCGGTATAATGGCGAAACGCGTCGCCGGTGCCCGGAGGCTCGATCTTGACGATCTCGGCGCCCAGCTGGCGGAGCAGCTGGGTGCAGGTCGGCCCCGATATGGCGTGGGTGAAATCCACGACCCTTATCCCGTCGAGCGGATTCATCCGCGCTCTCCGCGGCGATCCTCGAACGCGCCATCGCGCTCGAGCTGCAGCCGTTCCGCCGCGTCGATCCCGATTTCGGCAAGGATGGCCGCGGTCTCCGCGCCGGGCATTGCCGCCGCCTTCGGAGACCTGGGCGGAGTGTCCGACAGGTGAAAGGGCAGGCCCAGCTGGCGCACCGTCTCGTCGCCTTCGCCGAAGGGCACGTCGACCACCATGCCGCGCGCCCGGTTGTGGACATCGGCCATCGCCTCGCCGATCGACAGCACTGGCATGGCCTGGGTGTCGGCCGCGGCGAACAAGGCGAACCATTGGTCTCGTGTGCGGGTCAGGAAAATCGCCTCGAGCGCCTGCCGCATCCCGGCGTGCCGCTCGGTCGCCTGCTGGAGCGCAATGAAATCCGGACGGCCGATCACCTCGCAGAAACGCGCCCAGTAAAGCGGCTCCATGTCGGTCGTGCACAGATACAGGCCGTCGGCGCACAGCCAGACTCCCCCCTTCGGGTGCCACGCCCCGTCGGGGGGCGGCAGCGTGTCGAGATCGTCATGGCGCCCCATCGTCACCATCAGCAGGGTCATGCTGGCATCCGACATGGCGATGTCGGCATGCTGGCCGCGCCCAGTCCGCTCGCGCGCCTGCAGCGCAGCGAGCATCGCGATCGTGGCATGGCTGCCCGCCAGCACATCGGCGACTTGCAGTCCGGGAAAGCCGGGGGAGGGGAGGCCGTTCAGCCGCGACAGCGCCCCGGACAAAGCGAGGGCGGCGGGGTCGTGTCCGGCACGGCTCGAATAAGGCCCGGTCTGGCCGGCGAATGAGACCGAGCAATAGATCAGGCGCGGATTGAGCGCCGCCATCTCGCCATAGCCGTAGCCCATCCTGTCGAGCACGCCCGGCCGATAATCCTCGATCAATATGTCGGCGCGCTCGACCAGCTTTCTGATGACCTTCGTGGCGCGGGGATGGCCTGGATCGATCAGCAGGCTCCTTTTGTTGCGGACATAGGTCGGCCGCGCGCGCCGCCGGGCGGCCGCGTCGGCGTCGCAATCCCCGCCGAACATCCGGCGATGCTTGGCCAGCTCGCGCGGATGCTCGATCCTGATCACCTCCGCGCCGAGATCGGCGGCGATCCAGCTGGCATAGGCGCCGGGCAGGAAGCGCGAGAAATCGACGATCCTGATGCCTTCAAGCGCCGACAAGGTGATGCTCCGCCCTGGATTGCGCGCGCGCCCCCGCCGGACCCTCGATGAAGACGGTGATGCTCGCCTCGATCGCCGCCGAATCCTCGCCCTCCCGGTTGAAATTGTCGGCGCTGAGCTCGAGCACCGGCACCCCGGCCTCGCGCAGCGCGCGGATGACGAAGGGATCGGCGTCGGCAAGCGCGACCGCGCCATCGACCTGGTGGGTCTTCGCCTCGTGAACATGCCAGGGCCCGGCCCAGGTCGGCATGCGCAGTTCGTCGCCCATCGTCAGGAATCGCGCCGCGAGCGCCCGCATCGGATCGCGTCCCCCCTCGGTGCTTCGGATATAGCCGTCGGCGGCGAGCGCGAGGTACATCGACCAGACGAAGACCGCGCCATGGCTCTCCTCCCATTTCTGGTAGAAGCCCATGTCGCTCCACAGGCCCCGTCCGACGAACATCAGGCGGACGCGTTCGTTCGGTGCCGCGGCAAGCCCCGCGTCGACCCGGGCGCGCACCTCCTCGTAAAAGGCCCTGGCGGCGTCGCGCGCCCATACGGTGCCGCGATGCCATTGCGGCACCATCGTGGCGGGCATCGAATCGACGATTCCGATAGGGGCCGGAATGGTTCGGGCGATCAGGTCGCGGGTGCGGCGATAATATTCCTCCAGCGAATTGACTAGCTCCATCACCTCGGCGAATCGTTCGGCGCTGAAGCTTCGTCCGGTCTTGGCCTCGATCCTGCCGATCACGGTTTTGAGCTCCGCGACCATCAGGTCGATCCGCTCGGCCTCGAGCGCCTCGTCCCA
>JAQGLD010000417.1 GCA_028293055.1 Alphaproteobacteria bacterium | reverse complement strand
GGACTGTACGACGTCGTCGAGGCGGCCCAGGCATGGTTCGTCGAGCAGCTCGGCGGGATAGAGGGCGCCCAGGCACGCGATTATCTCAGGCAGCGCGGGATCGGCGAGGCGACGATCCGCAAGTTCGGCTTCGGCTTTGCGCCCGATTCCCGATCGAAGCTGAAGACAGCGCTCGCGCGCTTCGGGAACGAGAAACTGGTCGAGACCGGCCTGCTGGTCGCACCCGAAGAGGATGGCCGCGAGCCCTATGACCGGTTTCGCGGCCGGCTGATGATCCCGATCCGCGACCAGCGCGGACGGGTGATCGCGTTCGGCGGCCGCATCCTCGGCGCCGGCGAGCCGAAATATCTCAACTCCCCCGAGACTCCGCTCTTCGACAAGGGTCGGACGCTCTACAATCTGGACAAGGCAGGCCCGGCAAGCCGGGATTCGAAACGTCTGATCGTCGTCGAGGGCTATATGGATGTGGTCGCGCTCGATCAGGCCGGAATCGGCGAGACGGTCGCCCCGCTCGGCACTGCGCTCACCGAAGGTCAGCTCGAGCGGCTGTGGCGGCTGGTCCCCTCCCCCTTGCTCTGCCTCGACGGCGACGCCGCCGGGCAGAAAGCCGCGGTTCGAGCGGCCCTGCGAGCGCTGCCCTTCGTCGGGCCCGGCCGCTCGCTCGGCTTCATCACCCTCCCCGCCGGCCAGGATCCGGACGATCTCGTCCGCGGCGGTGGCCGGGTCGCGCTCGAGGCCCTGCTCGACAAGCCGGAGCATCTGGTCGACCGGCTATGGGCCTACGAGACCCATGTCGAGCCGCTGGTGACGCCCGAGCAGCGCGCCGGGCTCAAGCGCCGGCTGCTCGACCATGTCTCCACGATTTCGGATCCCGATGTCCGCGAACAGTATAAATCCGAGCTGGTCGGCCGGTTCAACACGCTGACCCGTCCTCCGGCCCCCGCTCCCTGGCAGTCGCGGCCCGCGCAACGCGGATTCGAACGGGGCGGTCAGCGCGGCTTTCAGCGCGGCCGGTTCCAGCAGCCGCCGCGACCGACCTCCGAAGGCGCCAGGGCGGTCGGCAAGGGCGCGCTTTCCGGCGAGTGGAGCCGCGCGGTTCTCGCCGGACTGTTGCTCCATCCCGGGCTGATCGCCGAGCATGCCGAGGCCGTCGCAGCCCTGCTTTTGGCCGACCGTGAGGCGGCCAGATTGAGAGATGTCCTGCTTGATGCAGCCATGTCTCACGGCGAACTTGATCAAATGCGCCTAAATACCATATTGGCCGCAAGCGGTGCGGCTCCGTTCGCGGAGAAGCTGCGCCAGACAAGGGGACTGGCCTTTTCCTTCACCCGCCGGGATGCCGAGCCGGAACGCGCCCGTCGCGATCTCGTTTTGGTCATCGAGACTTTGGCGGCTCAGCCTGGGCTGGATGCCGCTCTCGATGCGGCGACCGCACGGCTGAAGGAAATTGGCGACGAAGCCGCGTTCCAGGAGCAGCAGCGGCTCCGGGCAGCGCGGGACGAAGCGGAAAGACAGCTCGCGGCGCTCATGGAGAGCGATGCCGAGCTGAACAGACAAGGCGAGTAAATGGCGAAGAGCAACACGGCGATCGACGCGGACGAGAAGCAGGAAAATGGCGATGCCCCGCTGCTCGACCTCAACGAGGCCTCGATCAAGAAGCTGATGGCCCGCGCCAAGAAGCGCGGCTACCTCACTTATGACGAGCTCAACGATGCTCTGCCCCAGGACCAGATGAACTCGGAGCAGATCGAGGACATCATGTCTGCGCTGAACGACATCGGGGTCAATATCGTCGAGGCCGAGGAAGCCGACGAGGAGGAAGCCGAGCCCGAGGTCGATACCCCGACCGACGACGGCAGCGACGGTGCCGAGAACGAGCGCTTCATCATCGAGAAGAAGAAGGAGACGGTCGATCGCACCGACGATCCCGTCCGCATGTATCTTCGCGAGATGGGCGCGGTCGAATTGCTCTCCCGCGAGGGCGAGATCGCCATCGCAAAACGCATCGAGGCCGGCCGCGACACGATGATCTGGGGGCTTTGCGAAAGCCCGATCACGTTCAACGCCATCATCGAATGGTCCGATTCGCTCAATCGCGGCGAGATGCAGCTGCGCGAGATCCTCGATCTCGACGCGATGCTCTCTAAGGGCCCCACTCCCGAGCAGGTCGAGGGCGCCGAGGATGGCGAGACCGAGATCAGCGAGAAGGTTGCCGGCCCCTCCTACAAGGAAGAGGAAGAGGTCGAGGAGGTCACCGAGGAGGAGGACGAGGACGGCAATATCGTCCAGCGCAGCGCGCGTCCCGCCTTCGAGGAGGAGGACGAGGACAACACTCTCTCCCTCGCCCAGATGGAAGAGACGCTGAAGCCACAGGCGCTCGAGCGTTTCGCCCGTATCACCGACCTCTACAAGAAGTTCAGCCGCATCCAGGGCAATCGCATGGACGCGATGAGCTCAGGCCGCGACTTCGCCAAGGGCGAGGAGAACAAGTATCAGGATCTTCGCGACCAGCTCACCGCCGAGGTCGAGAGCGTCCAGTTCCACAACCAGAAGATCGAATATCTCGTCGATCAGCTGTACAGCTACAACCGCCGGCTGACAGCGCTTGGCGGGCAGATGCTTCGCCTCGCCGAGCGCCACCGGGTGCCGCGCAAGGCATTCCTCGATTCCTACATGGGCTCCGAGCTCGACGAGAATTGGGCCGAGCGGGTCTGCGGGATCGACAAGAAGTGGAATGCCTTCTGCACCCAGGAAGCGCCTGCGATCGACCGCATCCGCAACGAAATCGCCGAGATCGCCCAGGCGACCGGGATGAGCCTGGCCGAATTCCGCCGCATCGTGAACCAGGTCCAGAAGGGCGAGCGCGAGGCACGGATCGCCAAGAAGGAGATGGTCGAGGCCAACCTTCGTCTCGTTATCTCGATCGCCAAGAAATATACCAATCGCGGCCTGCAGTTCCTGGATCTGATCCAGGAGGGCAATATCGGCCTGATGAAGGCGGTCGATAAGTTCGAATATCGCCGCGGCTACAAATTCTCGACCTATGCGACCTGGTGGATCCGCCAGGCGATCACCCGCTCGATCGCAGACCAGGCGCGCACGATCCGTATTCCTGTCCACATGATCGAGACGATCAACAAATTGGTCCGCACCTCGCGCCAGATCCTCCACGAGATCGGCCGCGAGCCGACCCCGGAGGAACTGGCCGAGCGGCTGTCGATGCCGCTCGAAAAGGTTCGCAAGGTGATGAAGATCGCCAAGGAGCCGATCTCACTCGAAACGCCGATCGGCGATGAGGAGGATTCACATCTCGGCGATTTCATCGAGGACAAGAATGCGATCATACCGGTCGACGCCGCGATCCAGGCGAACCTCAAGGAAACGGTCACCCGCGTCCTGGCGAGCCTGACCCCGCGCGAGGAACGCGTGCTGCGCATGCGCTTCGGCATC
>JAQGLD010000401.1 GCA_028293055.1 Alphaproteobacteria bacterium | reverse complement strand
ACACCAATGGCGAATTGCTCGGCCTCGTTCGCGCCCCGGACGCTCCGATCTTCGGGATCGACGTCGCCCTGCAAAAGGCGCGAACCGCAACGCTCTATTCCAGCGCGAGCGCGGGCGCCGAATTGCTCGCCGATCCCGACCCGGATGTCGCCGATTTCGTCTCCGCGGTGCGCGCCTTTCTCGGCGATCCCGCTGCGCTGACCGGCCGGACCGCCTTCACCGACCGCGCCGGCGGCCTGCTCTCTCGGCCCTATTTCCCCGATGGCGAGCTTGGGCGTCCGCCTGGCCCCTTCTCGCGGCCGATCGCCGAGTTCAACCCCTTCTCGACCGGCCTGCAGTCGGCGCTGATCCAGAAGGATGTACGCGACCATGTCGGCTTCATCCTCGGCGCCAATCCCGATGTGCCGCAGACCTGCACCCGCATCGGCCACCCCAAAAAGATCGCCAACGGGATCCAGATCTTCCCGGGCTCGGTGCCGATCTATCGCGGCTCGCAGCTTGTCGGCGGAATCGGGGTCTCCGGCGACGGGATCGACCAGGACGACATGATCAGCTTCCTCGGCCTCTACAATGGCGGGCTGCGCGCCGGCTCGATCGGCAATGCCGACCCGGCGATCCGCTCCGACCAGATCGTCGTCGCGGTCGGCCAAGGGGTCAGGCTGCGCTACGTCAACTGCCCCTTCTCGCCCTTCATCGGCAGCGACGTGCAGAATGCGTGCGAGGGGAAATGAGCGGCCTGCTCTTCCTTCTGCCGATGGTCGTCGCCGCGGTACCGGCGGCAGTAACCGCGCCCGCTGCCCGCCACAATGAGCTGGAACTCGCCTTCCAGGACACGGCCGCCCCTGCCGGCACGACCCCCGAGGATGCGGTCCTCCCCGGCCGCCGCCGGCCCGGGACTCCGCAGCACGAGCTGGAGCCGCCGGTCTCGCAAGACAATCCCGGCGCCTTGCGCGCGCCGCCGCCCGAGGCCTTCCCGACCGACCAGATCCCGATCCCCGACCGCTGGCGGCTGGTCCAGTCGCTCGGCCTGGTCAAGGAGAAGTGGTTCGATCCCTACAACCAGAACACCTACAAGGGCGACCGTCCGCTCTGCATACCGAGCGAAGACGAGAAGCGCCGGCGTGAGCAGGCCCATCTTCCGAGATGCCGGACCCCCGCCTTTCTCGGGCTCGAAGGGCATGACTGGTTCCTGAATGTCAGCGCCGTCTCCGACACCGTCGTCGAGCCGCGCACCTTTCCGATCCCGGTCGGAGTGCAGACCACCGAGCGGCCGGGCAGCAACGATGTGTTCGGGAAGAATGACAGCCTGGTCCTGTCGCAGACCTTCATTGCCGGCTTCTCGCTGTTCAAGGGCTCGACCGCGTTCATGCCGCCGCACATCGAGTACCGGCTGAGCCTCGCCTTCAACATCAATTATGTCGATGTGTCGGAACGGCGGGTGCTGTTCGTGAAGCCGTCCAAGGGGACCAGCCGGCTCGACGATTTCGTCGGGGTCCAGGAAGCCTTCGTCGACTATCATCTGCGCGACGTTTCGGACCGCTACGATTTCGACTCGATCCGGGTCGGGATCCAGCCCTTCCAGTTCGACTTCCGCGGCTTCCTGTTCAACGACCAGCAATTGGGCGTGCGCCTGTTCGGCAATCGCGACGGCAATCGCTGGCAATATAATCTCGCGGCCATCTGGCGGCTCGAGAAGGACACAAACAGCGGCCTCAACAATGTCACCGAGCGGCCGCGCCACGATTTCATCCTCCACGCCAATCTGTTCCGCCAGGATTTCCCGTTCGTCGGCCTGACCAGCCAGGCGAGCCTGACCTGGAACCTCAATCGCGAGCGCGGCGAGCTCAAGGTCGACGATAACGGGTTTCCGGTGCGGCCTGCTTTGATCGGCGACCTGCGCTCGCGCGACTATGATGTGATCTATGCCGGCTACAGCGCCGACGGCCATATCGGCCGGATCAACCTCTCCGCCACGGCCTATGGCGCGTTCGGCTGGGACCGGAACAGCATCTTCACCAACCGCAAGGCCAGTATCGCCAGCTATTTCTTTGCCGCGGAGCCGAGCTACGACGTCAACTGGATGCGGTTCCGAGGATCCTTTCTCTACGCGAGCGGCGATTCCAAGCCGTACGACAATCGCGAGAGCGGCTTCGATGCGATCTTCGAAAATCCGATCTTCGCCGGCGCCGACACCAGCTACTGGATCCGCCAGTCCATCCCCTTCGCCGGCGGCGGCCGCGCGGTGTCGATCAACGGTCGCAACGGCATCCTCAACTCGCTGCGCTCCTCGAAGGAGCAGGGTCAGTCCAACTTCAACAACCCCGGCACCATCCTTGCCGGAATCGGAGCGGATTTCGACATCACTCCCGCCTTCCGGCTCAGCGGCAATGTGAACCACCTCTGGTTCGCGAACACCGCGATCCTCCAGGCTTTGCGCAACGAGGGCAGCATCCCGAGGGACATAGGCTGGGATGTCTCGGTGGCGGCGATCTGGCGACCGAAATTCACCCAGAACCTGGTCTTCCGAGCCTCGGCGGCTTTGCTCTCGCCGGGCGCCGGGTTCAGGGACCTGTTC
>JAQGLD010000396.1 GCA_028293055.1 Alphaproteobacteria bacterium | reverse complement strand
AAGAAGTCCGGCTGCTGGCTCGCCGACGAACATGACAGCGGCCGCCGCTTCGACGTCAGCCGCGCCACGAGCAAGCCCGACTGGAACCACGAAGTGCTGGTCGAGGGCAGGGTCGCGGCCCGAACTCCCGGTTCTTGCGGCGGAGAGGGGCTCGATCCTGTGCGCACCTCGATCCTGCCGGGAGCCTGCACCCGCCACATGCTTCCGGCCGAGGGTTTTGCCGGCAACAAATATTCCCTGCCCGTCCGCAATGTGCGCCCGGTTTCGGAGGCGCGGCCGGCGCCGCCGCGCCCGTGGAGCGACCGGACCTTCTCCCTGGTCTTCGACTTCGACAAGGCCTTCCTGGTCTACCAGCTCGACGATTATCTGCTCGACCAGGCGATCACCTACATAAGAGCGGTCGATCCGAAGCGGGTGATCGTGACCGGGTGGGCGGCGACCGATCCGACCCTTGTGTCGGGCCGCGAGATTGCCGAGAAACCCGAAATCGCGCGCATTCGCGCCGAGCTGATCGGCGAGGCGCTGGTCCGTCTCGGAGTGCCCAAGGAAAAGATCGAGCTGCGCTGGAAGACCGGGGCGGCGCCGGCTGACGCCGAAGGCGCGGACGGCCTGGCCGAACCTTCGCGGCGGCGAGCCGACATCGACGTCAGGCTGTAGATTCTGCCCCGCTTCCATTGGATCGCTTCCCGGCGACGGCCGGGATCCAGTTTCAAGGGTCCGTGTAGCTGGCCCGGCTCTCGGCGAAGAACATGCTGTTGAGCCGAGCCAGGACAGGCTGAACCCGCGCCCGATCATGAATTATCGGGGCACCGGCGGACGCTCCGGCGCGAGTCCTATAATGAACTATGAGCCAGCCCGCCCGGTCGACCCCGATCCCCAGCCTGCCGCATCGACCGGCGGCCCCGAAGATCCAGCTCTGCCCGCCCGCCGCTTCGCCCGAGACATCGCTCGATCCGCAGGATTGGACCGGGCTGCGGGCGCAGGGCCACCGCATGCTCGACGACATGTTCGACGCGATGGAATCGGTCGGCGACAGGCCGCTCTGGCAGGAGATTCCGGACTCGGTCCGCGAGACCATGCGCGCGCCCTTGCCCGCCACCGCGGTTCCGCTCGGCGAGGTCCATGAGGATTTCCTGCGCGACATCCTGCCTTATGGCAGCGGCAACACCCATCCCGGCTTCATGGGCTGGGTTCAGGGTGGCGGAACTCCGGTCGGGATGCTCGCCGAGATGCTCGCCGCCGGACTCAACGCCAATCTCGGCGGACGCGATCACATGCCGATCGAAGTGGAACGCCAGGTCACCGCCTGGATGGCCGAATTGTTCGGCTTCCCCGCGGCCGCCAGCGGGCTGTTCGTCACCGGCACTTCGATCGCCAACTTCATGGCGGTGCTGATCGCCCGTACTCGCGCGCTCGGGCCCGGGTGCCGCAGGCACGGTCTCCCGGCAGAGGCTCGGCTCACCGGCTACACATCGCGGGCCGCACACGGCTGCATCGCGCAGGCCTTCGAGATGGCCGGGATCGGATCGGACGGGTTGCGTTCGACCGGGACCGACTCCCGTCACCGGATCGACATCTCGGCGCTTCGCGCGGCGATCGCTGCGGATCGCGCCGTGGGCCTCACGCCGTTCATGATCGTCGGGACCGCGGGCTCGGTCGATACCGGCGCCATCGACGATCTTGCCGAGCTGGCCGAGGTCGCTCGCGAAGAGGATCTCTGGCTCCATGTCGACGGCGCGTTCGGTGCGCTCGCGATCCTTTCGCCCGAACTCGCCCCGCGTCTGGCGGGGATCGATCGCGCCGACAGCCTTGCCTTCGATTTCCATAAATGGGGTCAGGTCCCCTATGATGCGGGCTTCCTCCTGTGTCGCGACGCCGCCAGCCACCGCGCCGCCTTCGCCGCCGACGCGCCCTATCTGCAGCGCGCCGAGCATGGCCTCGCCGGCGGAGCGCATTGGCCGTGCGACTATGGCCCGGACCTGTCTCGGGGTTTCCGGGCGTTGAAGACCTGGTTCACCCTGCGCACCTATGGGCTGGAGGCGATCGGCGAGTCGATCGCGCGGTCCTGCGCGCTCGCCCGCCGGCTCGAGCAGCGCATCGCGGCGAGCGAATCCCTGTGCCTGCTGGCGCCGGTCGAGCTCAACATCGTCTGCTTCGGCTTCACCGGGCCGGATTCCGACCGCCGCAACCAGGCCGCGGTGACGCGCCTTCAGCTCGGTGGACGGGTTGCGCCCTCATCGACCCGGATCGACGGCCGAAGCGCGATCCGCGCCGCCTTCGTCAATCATCGCACCTCGGAATGCGATGTCGACGCCTTGGTCGACGCAGTCCTCGCCTTGCCCGTTTGAAGCCCATTTCGGAGACGAACTTGATTTCTTCCATCACCCCCGCCGACTTGCCGGAGACTCTCGGCCCCGCCAGGCTGGGACGACAATTCGAAAATCGCGGCGAGATGTCCGAGGTGGTCGACATTCTGATCGCACGCGGCTGGGGCGCCGTCCCCGATCCCGGAGCGGTGCTCGACCTTTCCTTCATCAGCCAGTTCATGGGCAAGCGAGACGAGAGCCTGATCCTCCAGGCGGAGGCTCTCGGCCAGCAGCGCATCTATTCGAATGTCTATGGCGACGGGTCTGATCTGACCCTGCTCGCGCTGGTCGCGCCCGGCGACCTCACCGCCAACACGCCCCTGGACTTCCTGCTCGAGCATTCCAACGTCACCCTGCTGACCGCCTATCTCGATCCCGACGCCGAAGATCCCACCGACGTCGATTTCCCCGACC
>JAQGLD010000388.1 GCA_028293055.1 Alphaproteobacteria bacterium | reverse complement strand
GCTTCGAACGCCGGGACATCGGCGACCAGCACGGAATCGACCCCGGCCTCGGCTGCTGAGCGGTAGAAGGCCGCCTTGCCGCGGGCGATGACGATATTGGCGTAGGTGAGGATGCCGACCGGGATATGCGGGTGGCGGGCGCGGAAGCGGGCGAGCAAGGCGAAGCAGTCGGCCGGGGTGACGCCCTTGGCGAGGGCCCGCTCGGCGGCGGCCTGGATGGTCGGGCCGTCGGCGACCGGATCGGAGAAGGGAATGCCAACCTCGACCATGTCCGCGCCGGCCTCGGCGAGCGCGTCGAGAATGAGCAGGCTGGTCTCGAGATCTGGGTCGCCGATCATCACGAAGGCGCCGAACGCGCCCTCGCCTCTCTCGTCCAGGCGGGCGAACATGGCCGAATAGCGTTCGTTCATTCGGAAAATCCCAGCAGGCGCTGTGCCTGTTCCATATCCTTGTCGCCGCGTCCCGAAAGGTTGACGACCAGGATCGTCCCCTCCTCCGCGGCCTCGACCATCTTGAGCGCATGAGCGAGGGCATGGGCGCTCTCGAACGCGCAGACGATCCCTTCCGAGCGGGCGAGCAGGGCGAAGGCGTCGAGCGCATCCTGGTCGGTCGCCCCGACATATTCGGCACGGCCGCTGTCCTTGAGGAAGGCATGCTCCGGCCCCACCGCCGGATAATCGAGCCCGGCCGAAACCGACCAGCTTTCCGATATCTGCCCGTCATCGTCCTGGAGGACATAGGTTTCGGCGCCGTGAAGAATTCCGGGACGGCCGCGCAATAGGGTTGCGCCATGCTCTACGCCGTCGAGCCCGCGCCCCGCAGCTTCGACCCCGATCAGCCGAACCTCTTCATCCTCGACGAAGTCGGCGAACATCCCCATCGCGTTCGAGCCGCCGCCGACGCAGGCGATCACCGCGTCGGGCAGCCGGCCCTCCTCGTCGAGGATCTGGGCGCGCGCTTCCTTGCCGATCACCCGCTGGAACTCGCGCACCATCAGCGGGAAAGGATGCGGCCCAGCGACGGTGCCGAGCAGATAATGGGTGTCTGCGAAGCTCGCCGTCCAGTCGCGCAACGCCTCGTTGACCGCATCCTTGAGCGTGCTGGAGCCGCTCACCACCGGGATCACCTCGGCGCCCATCAGCCGCATCCGGAACACGTTGAGCTTCTGGCGCTCGACATCGACCGCGCCCATGTAGATCTTGGTCTCGAGCCCGAACAGCGCCCCGGCGAGCGCAGTTGCCACCCCGTGCTGGCCTGCGCCGGTCTCGGCGATGATCCGGGTCTTGCCCATCCGCTTCGCGAGCAGGGCCTGGGCGAGGACCTGGTTGGTCTTGTGGGCGCCGCCGTGGAGCAGATCCTCGCGCTTCAGATAGAGCTTGGCCCTGGCCGAGCCGAGGTTGCGGCAGAGGGTGAGCGGGGTCGGCCGCCCGGCATATTTCGAGAGCAGGTCGCCAAGCTCGGCCTGGAATGCGGGGTCCTGCTGGGCGTCGACGAAAGCAGCTTCGAGCTGCTCGAGCGCAGGCATCAATATTTCGGGAACATAGGCGCCGCCGAAGGCACCGAAACGGCCGTCGGTCAGCACGATGCGGACTCCTTGCGCGAGGTGGGACGCAGAGCGTCGAAGAAAGCGGCGAGACGGGCCGGGTCCTTGCGGCCGGGCGCCGCCTCGACCCCGGAGCAGACATCGAGCGCGAAGGCTCCGACCCGCGAGGCCAAAGCGGCATTGTCGGGGTCGAGCCCGCCGGCGAGCAGCCCGCTCGACAACGCATCGCCCCCAGCGATACGCGACCAGTCGAAAACAATGCCGGTGCCGCCGCTCCGCCCGCCTGCCTGGCTGTCGTAGAGCATCCGGTCGGCGCCGAGCCGGGGCTCGGGCACCGCAGCGCCGACCGCGCCGGCGGCCCATATCTCGGTGCCATCAGGAAGCAGTTGGCGAAGCCCGCGAATGTAGAGCGCGTCTTCCTCGCCGTGGAGCTGCACCGCGGCGAGGCCGAGGGTGCGGGCGGCATGGGCGACCTGCATCGGCTTTTCGTTGCGGAACACTCCGACCAGGGGAATCGTGACCGCCTGGGCGATGCTCCGCGCCTCCTCGCAGGTGCGGGCGCGGGGGGTGTTGGGGACCATGATCACGCCCGCATAGGCCGCGCCCCGAGCCTGCGCCATCGCGGCGTCCGCGGGATCGGTGAGGCCGCACACCTTGACCCGGCCATAGACCAGGGCCCGCGCGGCGAGGCCCGGGTCGGGCGCGCGCATCAGCGACGAGCCGACCAGGAAGGCGTCGACCAGCGGCGCCAGCCGCTTGACATCGAAGCGGTTCGCGATTCCGGATTCGGCGATCAGCACCGGCCCCTCCGGGACCAGCGGCGCCAGCCGCTCGGTGACCGCGAGATCGACCTTGAGGCTCTTGAGATCGCGATTGTTGATTCCGATGATCGACGCGCCAAGCGCCAGGGCGCGTTCGAGCTCCGCCTCGTCATGGGTTTCGACCAGCGCATCCATGCCGAGCCGCGCGGCTTCGGCAATCATGGTCGCAGCGTCTGAATCGCCGAGCACCGAGAGCATGACCAATATGGCGTCGGCGCCGTGGATCCGGGCCTCGACCACCTGGCGCGGATCGATGACGAAATCCTTGGCGAGGATCGGGCCGTCATACGCGCTGCGGACCGCTTCCAGGTCGGCGAGCGAGCCGCCGAAATAGGGCGTGTCGGTGAGCACGCTGATCGCGTCGGCGGCGCCGGTGTAAGCGCGCGCGGTTGCCGCCGGGTCGGCCTCGGCCCTGATCGCCCCTTCGGACGGAGAGGCTCGCTTCACCTCCATGACGAAGCGGGCGCCGGGCAAAGCGAGCGAGTCGCGCAGGCTTCGCCGGCTCGGCTCGGCGCGGGCCCGCAGCGCCTCGATCGAGACGCCGTCGAGACGGCGCGCGACATCCTCGCGCTTGCGGGCGACGATCTCTCCAAGCACGCCTTCGATCTCAACCACGAGTCGCCTCCACGAACATCCGCAACCGCCTGTAGGGCTCGCCGGCGCGGATCGAGTCCTGCGCCAGCGCGACTCCCTCGCGAAAGTCGGAGGCGAGCCCGGCGGTGGCGAGCAAGGCGCCGGCGTTGAGCGCAACGGTGTCGCTCTCCGCCG
>JAQGLD010000364.1 GCA_028293055.1 Alphaproteobacteria bacterium | reverse complement strand
GTCGCTCTCCTCCCGCCTCATCCCGCTCTGCCACCATCACGCGTGCAAACCTGGTCGGTTTCGACCCTAGTGTGCAGCATGTTTGCCGCACAGCCACTCCCCGGACTGCCACCTTACGGCCCCAAGGCGCTCTCCTTTCCGGAGGCTGGAGCATTCAGCGAAGGGTTCGTGGTCGAGTTCAACTCCGACGGGGAAAAATGGGTCGGCAACTTCGCCTACGGTTGGGGCGACGGACCCAACTCGGTGCATACGCAGTTGGGCGCCCATTCGGTTTTCGTAGTCGCCGAGGGTGCCGGCTATCTCATCGACGCCGCCACCAGAAACTTGATCCGCGAACTGGGCCCGGACCTTCAGATGGTTCTCTTTCTGGAGGATATCCGCGCCTTTGTCGTATCGGACGGGCTTGGGTTCGAGGCCTTCGATGCATTACGGACGGTCTGGCGCAGCCGCCGAGTCTCCTGGGATGGCATCCGCGACCTGAGCTACAAAGGCCGAGTCATGAGCGGCGAGGCCTATGACCCGACCTGTGCGGGCGACTGGCTGCCTTTCAGCCTCGACCTCATCACCGTGGAAGTCACGGGCGGCTCCTATACCTGCGGTGCATGGTCTACTTAGGGTCGCGAGCAGCCACAGTCGCCGGTAGCCAGGGCCGGCCGGCGAAGGTCGGCTTTGGGGCGCAAGCGGTCATCCCGCGCGGCTGTGCGTCCAGCCGGCCGCGATCGTCAGCTTGGGGTGGAAAGCAGACATGTGTTGGGCACGCTCAGCGCGGCCAGTTGATAGATACGACGGCAACAAACGGCAGCAAGGAGACTACCGAGTTTCCGACTGCAACTCGCTTGGCGAACGAGGAACCAGACGTGGCCCAACTTGCCCATTTGATCCCCGCCCGCATCGACCAGCCCCAGCCAACAAAACAAAGCATGATCGTTGCCAACGCCTGCATCGTCACTCGGCTTCTCCACGTCTGATTAGCAGCTTGCGTGTAGCCGACGCTCCAATGTCTGCAATGGGCAGCGAGCCGTCGTTCCGGCGGGGAACGCCTGTAGTCTGGCTCGAAGGGCAGCTTGGGGTGACTAGCTGACATCCATGCGCAGTCTCCGTTGCAGTAGAGGCCGGCCGCCAGGGTCGAACCGACCCTGGATCCGTAGAACCGGGTCAGATCTGTGCAACGTAGAGGATGTATCCGTCCGGATCGACCAAGCGAAACTCGCCGCCTGGATTGTAGAAGGGCCGGGCGATGGCGCTCGGTGACAGGCCGGCGGCTTCGAACGCAGCCCGGGTCGCCGCGATCTCGGCGCAATAGGTGTAAAAGAGCACGGCCTGCTGCCCCGGCACGACCGGCTCGGACGCGAGCGCGAGCATGAGCTCGGCGCGGCCGCCGCGCAGCCATACCCAATTGGGATGATCCGCCCCGTCCGGCGTGACCTGGTTGACAATTTCCAGGCCGATCTTGGCGTAAAAAGCGATCGAGGCGGGCATGTCTTGCACGTGCGCCATCGGCACCAGGGCCGTCACACCGGCGTTGCTCATTTCTCCGTCTCCCCACGCTCAGGCAAGGCCTGATCCGAGGGCATGCTTACACCCATAGCGAAGCCGGGCAACAACAAGGCCTTGCGCAGCTGTGAATGTTCGCAAGGGGCGGGAGCGCACCAGACCGGACTTCGCGCGCCGCTATCATGCCATTGTCCAGTCTTCACAAAGGCCGGTTCTCCCCGCCCCAGCCGCTCACTTCTTCTTGTCGGCCGCCGCCGCCGGTTTCGCCCGCGATTTCCACAGCGCGTCGAGCCGCTTCTGCGCGCTTCCGGCCGGAACCCGCTCGACCAGACCGAGGCCGAGCAGGGCGACATCGGAGCCGCCTAGCAAGCCGCGGTCGCGCCGATAGCCGACGTCGTAGACGGCCGCGTCGGTGAACGTCTCGCCGCCGCTGACGAAGCGGGTGGTGATCGCGACCGGGAGGCGAAGGTCGCCCTCCCCTTCCGGTTTGTCTCCGGCCGCCTCGCGCGCCTTCTTGGCCGGTTCCTTGATCCAGTCGGCCTCTATCCGCGGCTCGATCACGTCGCCGATCGCCGCGACGCCGAGCGCAGAGGGGAACAGGATCGTCTGGCTCTGGATCGCCTGCGCGGGGTCGAGCGCCGAGAGCACCAGCCTCTTATGCCCCCCACTCGCCTTGAGCACGACCCGCTGAGACTGCACCGCTGCATGCTGCCTGGCTTCGCTGCGCTCGGCCTCGTTGGCGCTGCGCTCCTTGTAGCTGTTCCACAAAGTGAGGCCCGAGATCAGCACCGCGACCACCGCCAGTATCTCGCCGAGCGTGATCCAGCGCCGGCGCACTGCGGCGGCATGCGCGGCCTGGGCTGGGGTCTCGTCGGCCATCCTCGTCTCCCTCCGGACCGCGCGGCGGGGCGGTCGGTGGCGTCCCCCATGCCGCGATCAGCCGGCGAGGTCCAGCATCGCACAACCCGCGTGAAGCAATGGCCGCCTCGGCCCGCCCGAGCGGAAATGCGAGGCAATTCGTTGCCCCGCAGGCTGGACGGGCGAGGCCGGTCTTCCTAGGCTGAGGCCAATCCAACGGGGAGGAAATATGTTTGCGGAAGCCTTGGCCATCCATCTCGTGTGCGGCGGCTCCGGAGTTCATGCCCAGGCGAGCAGCGCTTACGCGCAGAGCCTGAACAATCCGGGGAACGGGGTCATCGTCTCGGGCACCAGCCATGTCGGCTATTCCGACGAGGTCGCCGTGGAGATCGACGGCGCGCAAGGCCGCATCCGGGTTCCCGACGGAGTCAAACCGCCTTTGCGTTCCGGCAGCGAGGATGGCTGGTGGAAGCTGACCGATCTCGATGTCCGCGAGAACGAGATCAAGGCGAAGTTCAGCCTCAACTTCATGAACCACCCCCAGGTTCGCATCGACCGCATCACCGGCCATATCGCAATCCGCGGCAAGGCCGGCGATTTCGACGGCGACTGCCGGCCCTACGATCCGGCGACGGTGCAGCGGCGGTTCTGACCGTTGCAATGTCGGTCGGCGCTATCCGTGCGGACGGGTCCCACAGCCTCGACCGACGCGATCCGGGCTATCGCGAGCTGTACCTCGACGGCCTTCACCAGGCCCAAGCCATTATATGCGACAGTCCGGCCGAGTATGGAGTCGCCCTAGCCCTCTCGATACTGGACAATGCCCGCACGCTTCTGACCGGCTTCTACATCATCAACGGGCAACAGCAGCCGATGCTGCGGCGGTGAGACAGTCCGACGCGCATGGCGGCCGACGCCACCTTGCCGGCCGATGCTTGATCCCTTTTCTCTGAGCGGTGGGATGCTTCGGACCCGTTCGCCTCGCTGTCGCGACGCGAGAGACGAATGGCAGCTAACGACCCATTGCAGACCTTCGTCGCCGCAAGCTAAGTTGGTTCTGAGCTACTTTTGCCGATCAAGCCGGCGACGTGGAGAAGCGTGAGTGACGGTCCTTCTGGCGATTCTGACCTTGGCGGCATCGTCAAACGCGCCGACCACCTACAAGCTGCTCGATGCGCCTGCCGACGTCGTTTACCCCAGCCATAAAGCTTGTGAGCGCGCCCGAGGTGCTCTGCTGAGAGAGCAGAAGAAGCGGTTGGCTGAAGCGTCTCGCTTGGCGCGATCGAAACGGTCCACCGGGTGGGTCTGGGAAATCGATCCGATGTGCTTGCCCTGGGAAGCGGCCCGTTCTCCACCCTAGCGGCAATTGCGGCCCTAATGCCGCGAAAGGCAGCTAACCACCCTTAGCTG
>JAQGLD010000331.1 GCA_028293055.1 Alphaproteobacteria bacterium | reverse complement strand
CGAGCTTCGTGCCGTCGGGCGAGTAAAGCGGCCGCCCCTCGGTCGCGGCGCCGGTGACCAGCAAATGGGCGACACCACCCGAGGCCGGAACCTCCCAGATATCGCCGCCCGAGACGAAGGCGATCGTGCTTCCATCCGGCGACAGGGAGGGCTCGTAGAGGCTCGGCCGCGCAGTTTCGGCGATCGACGGCGCGGGCTGGCCAGAGGCGGGCGATGCAACGAGCGGCTGGGCCATCGCGACCGAGCAGGCGAGAGTGATCAACAACTTGGCGCGCATATTTTCCTCCCGCCCAGAGCCGCGGCCTTACAGCGCAATCGCATCGGGGTGGCAAGTGGGCCTCGCTCCGCCCGGACGCCGGCCCTCCTCGGCCGGACAAGCGGCGGTGGCGCCGAAACCCAGCACGCTCTAACCCGGCCATCCCGCTCAAAGGATTCGCTCGAATCCTGGAAAGGAACCCGCGTGAAGCTGTCAGAGGTCCTCGTGCCGACCTATGTGCAGATGCTGAAGGCCTTGTCGGCCTGGCTGAGCAAAGCCGAAGCGCAGCTACCGAGCGATGGGGCCCAGGGCCTCCTGTCGGCGTGCCTCGCCCCCGGCATGTTTCCGCTATCCACCCAGATCCGGTTCGCGTGCGCGCAGGCCCAGGAGGGCGTCTTCCGGCTGCAGGGACAAGCTTTCCCAAGCTCGATCCAGATTCTGCTCGACGAGGGACGCGGAGCGGTGGAGCGGCCCGGCTCCCTCGCCGAAGCGCAGGGACGGATCGAGGAGAGCGTGGCGGTCGTGACTGCAGCGGCTTCGCAAGGGCTCGACATGGACGCAGCGACGCCGATCGCGCACGATCTGCCCACGGGCATGATCTTCGATCTCACGGCCGAGCAATATGCGCGCGACTGGGCGCTTCCCCAATTCTACTTCCATGTGATGATCGCCTACGCCATCCTGCGCAGCGAGGGCGTCGAACTGGGCAAGGCCGACTATGTCGCCCACATGTTCGCGCATCTGCGCCCCGGCACTGCGGGCCAGGGATGAGGTGGCAAAAATCCTCCCAACCAGCCGCAAGCCTCCACCACGACCGCGCCGGAAGAGGCTCATGCTCCCGCACGCGACGCGAAATCCCGCCCGCGCGCGGGCGGCAAACCCTCGACAAGATCCTCGACAACTGAATTCTTGCCCGACCGCCGCGCTATTGCCATCCTCGGTGGACGAACATTCCGATCGAGGTGACGATGAGCCGAACCTGGCGACCCTTTGTCTGCGGATTGTGCTTGCTGAGCCTGGCGAGCGAAATGCCGGATCCCGCTCGTGCACACGGTACGGGGGTCTCGCAAGCGACACACCAAGCCCGGCCTTCCGTCTGGCAACCCTCTCCGGGCCATGTCCAGTTGGCGATCTGGCCGGGTCCGGTGCCCGATGCCTTGCCCAATCCCAAGCCGGAAACGCTCGGCCCGCCCGCAGGTCGCGAATGGTGGCCGAGGGCCAACGATGTCAGCCGGCCGACCATGACGGTCTACGCTCCCAAGGGGCGAAACACCGGTGCGGCAATCCTCGTGTTTCCGGGCGGGGGTTACCAGATGCTCGCCATGGACCTGGAGGGTACGGAGATTTGCAACTGGCTGACTTCGCGCGGGATTACCTGCATTTTGCTGAAATACCGCGTCCCCGACTCCGGCCCGACCTGGAAGGACGAACATCGCTACTACCCCAAGGTCCAGACGGCCCTGCAGGACGCCCAGAGAACGATCGGCCTGGTGCGCCGGCACGCCGCCCGGTACAAGGTCGATCCACACAGGATCGGCGTGATCGGCTTTTCCGCCGGCGGCCACCTCGTCGCCGCGGTCAGCACGCATTTCACGCGCACCTACATGCCGGTGGACGATGCCGACCGGGAAAGCTGCCGGCCGGACTTCGCCATGGCCGTCTATCCTGGCCATCTCTGGATCCACGAGGACGAAGATCCGGCCACACGCGACGACACCGAGCTTGGCTTGCGCCCGGACATTCGAGTGACCTCCGACACGCCGCCAACCTTCCTGGTGCAGGCGGAAGACGATCGCGTCGACGGCGTGGAGCAGTCCCTCGCTTATTATGTGGCACTGAAGAAAGCGGGCGTTCCCACGGAAATGCATCTCTATGCCCAGGGCGGCCACGCTTTTGGCCTGCGTTCTCCCAGGCTACCAGTGGGCCGCTGGCCATTGCTCGCGGAGCAGTGGCTCCACGCGATCGGGGTGCTCGGCCTTCATCGGTGACGCCTCGGCTGGCCGCGGCCACTCTCAGACGCGATGTGCGGCACGGCTGTCGGGGGGCGCCTCCGCGCGGTCGGTCATCCCATAGTCGCGAAGCACATCGGCGATGCGCAGGCGATAGTCGCTGAACACCCCTTCCCGCCCCTTCCCCTGGGTGGCGCGATGGGCGGGCGTGTTGCGCCACCGTGCGACCGCCGCCTCGTCGCGCCAGAAGGAGAGCGACAGCAGCTTGCCCGGCTCCGCGAGGCTCTCGAACCGCTCGACCGAGAGAAAGCCGTCCGTGGCTTCGAGCTCGGGCCGGAGCGCGGCGGCCAGATCGAGGTAGCGGGACTGCTCGCCGGGCCCGGGCCACGCCTCGAACAGGACCGCGATCACGGTCGCACCAGCGGGGCATGGGGGGCGCGGACGCGAGACGCAGGAACAGGCGATCCTCTCGGCGGATGAAACGTTCGCGCTGGGCGAAGGCGTAATTGTCGCGTCCGATCGGGTCTTCGCGGAGGCGTGCCCGATACGCTTCGTAGTCGGCAAGGCTGTCGACCGTATAGACGGCGTAGGCCGTGGTCGCCGAGCCCTCGTGCGGGGCGAAATAGCCGATCAGGCCGGCGCCGCAGCGCGGGATTGCCTGACCCCAGTTGCGCGCATATTCGTCGAATGCGGGCAGTTTGTAGGGGTCGAGCTCGTAGCGGATGAAGCATGCGATCATCGGAATCCTCCGGGTTGCGCCGCCTCTGTATCGACGCACGGGGTCGAGATGCTTCGGGCGCGACCGAAGCATCTCCCGCGATTTTCCCCTAGGCTGGCCCGCCATACCCGTAGGAACCAGTCATGACGAACGTCGCTTCGCTCGCCGGCACCGCAGCCCTGATCGGCGATCCGGCCCGGGCCGCAATGCTGGTGACCTTGATGGACGGTCGCGCGCTAACCGCAACCGAGCTGGCAGGGGCGGCGGGCGTGACGGCGTCGACCGCGAGCGGCCATCTCGCACGCATGCTGGAGGCCGGGCTGCTCGCGCTCGAGCGGCAGGGACGACACCATTATTATCGCATCGCCGCCCCGTCCGTGGCCGGTCTGATCGAAAGCCTCATGTCGGTCACCGGCGAGCTGAGTGCGGCGAGGCGCCAATGCAGACCGGTCAGGACCGGCCCAAGCGACCGGGCGCTCCGCCGCGCCCGCTTGTGCTACGATCATCTCGCCGGGGAGGTCGCGGTCGGGATCGCCGCCGGCATGATCGCACGCGGACAGCTCGACCTGGGTCAGGATGGCGGCGCGCTGACCGATGAGGGCCTGAACTTCCTCGCCTCGCTCGGAATCGACCTCGATTCCGGCGCGCCGGCCCGATCGCTCCACTCCAGGCTGTGCCGCCTGTGTCTCGACTGGAGCGAGCGCCGCCCTCACCTTGCCGGCGAAATCGGGCGAGCCTTGTACGGCGCCCTTGTGCGGGAGCGTTGGGTCGCCGGGCCGAGCCAGGGCCGTACGGTGACCATCACTCCGCTCGGGCGGGGAAAGCTGGAACGCCATTTCGGCCTCGCTTTGGCCTGGAGTCTGTCCTGCTCCGATTGAATCGTTTCCCGGCGTAGGCCGGGATCCAGATCGAAGGTGGTGCGCAGCTGGACCCCGGCCTTCGCCGGGGTACAGGTGCAAAGGGCCAGCTCTAGCTGACGACGATCTCGCCGGTCATGCCCATGGTCGAGTGCATGAAGTGCGAACAGCGCACCTTGTAATGGCCCGGCGCGGGCGCGGTGAGGTGGATACGGGCCTCCTCTCCGCCCTCCAGGTCGACGCTTCCCTTGTCGAGCTTGGCGCGATCCTCGGGTGCGATCGTCGCCGCGTCGAAAAAGGATCGGGCGCTGAAATCGTGGCCGCCGCTCGAGGTGTTGACGAAATGGAGCACATAATCGCGGCCATGCTCGAGCTGGAGGGTCGCCGGCCGAAACTTGAAGCTCGACAGCTCGATCTCGACTGCGGCGGCGCCGGACTGGGCGCGGATCGCCGTTGGAGCCAGCGAGGCGCAAAGCGCCGCCAGCATGATCAAGATCCGGTCTCGCTTGAGCATCGCGCATCCTCCTCTTGCGGGCATAAGTCCCGGCCTGGAGCTTCCCGGTTCAATCGTGCGCAGCGACGTCTCCTAGACCCAGTCGGCGAAGCTGCCGGCCATGCGGCGGCGCAAATGGCGCCTGGCATGAAACATCCGGGTCTTCACCGTGTCGACCGGGCAGCCCAAAATGCCTGCAATCTCGCGATAGCCGAGCTCGTGAAGGTAAGTGAGGTCGACGACCGCGAGATGCTCCGGCGACAAGCTGCGCATCGCGTCGATCAGGAGCACATGCTGGCGCCGGTGTGCGAAGACCTCGTCCGGGCCAGGCGCGAGGCTCGACCGTTCGTCATCCTGCGGGTACTCGATCGGCACATCCTGCCGGCGCAGCGCCTTCATCGCCTTGCGATAGGCGATGGCGAAGATCCAGGTCGAAAGCCGGCTGCTGCCGATGAAGCTGTCGCCGCGCAGCCAGACGACCATCAAAGTGTCGTCGAGCACTTCCTCGACCAGAGGCGGCCGGTGAGTCAGGTTGAGCAGGAAGCGACGGAGCCGGGGGCGATAGAGCGGTAGAGCCGGTCGAACGCGCCGCGATCACCTTTCCTGATATGCTCGAGGAGCTGGAGCTCGTCGCCGCCCGCGGCGAGCGCCGCTGTCTTCTCACTCCAGGCCCCTGAACGGGTCAATTGCGGTCGTCCCCAATGCCGGGACTATATGCGTCGTGGGGTGAGGAGGGTTCAAAATCGGCGCGGACGACCCGCTGGTCTAAGGGTCTGTCCTGCCAGTTCTGAATCGTCGTGACGGAGCGCATTTTGGTGCAGGGCCAGGAGCGAGGAGGGAGCGATGAGGATTC
>JAQGLD010000329.1 GCA_028293055.1 Alphaproteobacteria bacterium | reverse complement strand
AAATCCTCCCCTGGATTTCCGGGGGAGGGGGACCATGCGAAGCATGGTGGAGGGGCCCTTGCCGCAGCGCCAACCCCTCCACCATTCGCTACGCGAACGGTCCCCCTCCCCTCCAGGGAGGAATTTTACCGTCCCGGCCGATAGAAGATCCGTGCCTGGCCGTCGGCGGTGACGGGGAGGAAGAGGCCCTGGCCGGTGACCTGGATGGCGCCGTTGGTGACCTTGTCGACATCGGCGTGGAGCAGGAAGTCGCCCTCCCGGCGGGTGGCGATCGCCTTGCGGGCGGCGGTCAGCACCTTCAGGTAATCGGGGGCGAAATCGTGGACCAGGGCCGCCTGGATGCTGGCATTGACCGTCTCGTCCCCGAACAAGGAGATGAGCAGATTGACCGTCTGGCTGTCCAGGTTTCGAGTCATCCTGAGGTCGCGGATTCGGACGACCTGCGAGCCTGGATCGTTATAGGGGATTGCGGTCAGCCAGACCTCGCCCTGGGTGGTGGCGAAGCCGGCGTTGCGTGCCTTGGCCTTCGCCTTGACCCCCACCGCGAGCCGGCCGCCCTCGGTGGCGTAGATCGTCACCTTGCCGAACTCGGCGTCGACCGGGCCGATGCCCTTGAGAACGATGCCCTTGCGGGCGAGCTTGCCGAGCGCGCGCTCGACCACCGGCTCGAGCTGGGCGAAATCGGCGAGGACCGGGATGAAGAAGCGCAGCCCCTCGGCGCCGACCCGGGTCGCGGGGCCGGGCAAAGGGGTCGGCTTCGGATCGGCAGGGCGATCGCCGACGAATGTCTCGGTCAGCGCCTCGGCGGAGAGCTTGAGCTGGAGGTCGCCGCCGGACACGCGATAGCCGCCGAAGCCGAGGCGCTGCGGAGTGATCCGCATCCACACCGGCGGACGCTCGCGATTGAGCATCACAGAAGTGAAGCCCCTGCTCCAGAAGATGGCGAGACGAGCCCTGAGGTTCATCTTGGTCAGTTCCCGGGGCAGGCTCTTCTCGAGTCCGGCAATCACCGGTTTCAACTTGTCGTCGGCCTTGTCGACGAACTGGATGCGCTGACCGAGGAAATCGATTCCGGGCGGACTGGTCCAGTCATAGGCGATATTGACCTTGGCGGTAGGCTGCCAGCGCCCGTCGATCGAGAGCTTGGCATAGGCCCGCACCACGGCGGCGCCAGTCGCGGTTTCCTTCTTGATGATGCCGCCGACGTCCTCGGCGCTGACCACCGCCTGGACCGGCATGATGATCTCGAGCTGGTCGCCATGGCCGCTGAGCCGGATTCGGCCGCGCCGCACCTGGCCGACGATCCGGCAATGGAGGGTGGGAGTCACCTTGAGCTGCTTGCCGAAGATCTTCAGCCGCTTCGGCGGAACGCAAGTCTGGTTGGGCTTGTCGATGCGCCAGAGCGCGATCGGCACCTCCCCGTTGAGGCCCTTTTCCAGCTCGGCGAGCCGGGCCGAGATCGGCACCACCAGGGTGGAGCTGCGCTCCGGGAAATGCGCCGCAGTCTCGACCCGCGGCGGCACCGGAGTCTCGATCTTGCGGTGACAGCCGGAAACGATCAGCGCGCCGGCCAGGGCGCCGGACGCCGCGATCTTGCTGTGATTCAAAATGATTGAAAGCTCCGAAATCGCCCCACCGAACCTGCCCTAACGCACCGCGGCCCCGCGCGGTCCATCCTGCGCTCTGGTCAGCGTTACCCGACGGTTTTCCACACCGTCATGCCGAACTTGTTTCAGCATCCAGTCCTCCACCTCTCCCGCCGGCGACCAGCTGGACCCTGAAACGAGTTCAGGGTGACGTCTGCGGGTGCAATTGCCGTGGTTTCCGTCCTAGGTGCTTGCCAGACCCCGATGCCTCCGCGATGCTCTTCGTTCGTGCAAGATCGGAGACCGCCAGTGCACCGCAGACGCTTTCTCGCCTCGCTTCCGGCAGCAGCCATCGCGGCGCCGCTCGCAGCCCAGGCGCGCGGCGGCGACGCCCCGCCAGCGCCGTTCGCCGATCCCGGCGCCGACACGTTCAACCGCCCCGACGTACATGCCGGCGACCGGCCGGTCGGTGTCAGCTTCGGCTCTCGATCGGCGGTCTACGGGACGCACGGCGCCGCCGGATCGGCCCATCCGCTCGCCACCCTCGCAGCGATCGAGATGCTCAAGAAAGGCGGCTCGGCGGTCGATGCCGCGGTGGCGATGAATGCGTGCCTCGGCTTCCTCGAGCCGACCTCGTCGGGAATAGGCGGCGACTGCTTCGCGATGCTGTGGGACCCCAAGGCTAAAAAGGTGATGGGCCTCGCCGGGTCGGGCCGAAGCCCGCGGGCGCTGACCCTCGATATCGCCCGCTCGCGCGCCCGCGGCGGAGCGCTGCCGGCGCTGGGCGCGGTCGCGGTCTCGGTACCCGGCGCGGTCGACGGCTGGTGGATGCTCCACCAGCGCTACGGCAAGCTGAAATGGGCCGAATTGTTCGAGCCGGCCATCGCTTATGCAAGCGAGGGCGTGCCGGTGCCGGAGGTGATCGCTTATTATATCCGCCGCAACCTCGTCGCCTTCCTCGCGCCCGGCGCGGGGATCGAGGAAACCGACAATGCCGTCCGCACCTGGGGCATGGGCCATGGCGGCCCGCGGACCGGTCAGCTGTTCCGCAATCCGGACCTTGCGCGCACCTATCGGCTGATCGCGCAGGGCGGACGCGACGCTTATTACAAGGGCGAGATCGCACGGACGATCGACGCCTATTTCCGGCGCATCGGCGGGTGGCTGCGCGCCGAGGATCTTGCGACACACCAGGGCGAATGGGTCGAGCCGCATGCCACCGACTATCGCGGAGTGACGGTCCACGCGCTCGGCGCCAACACCCAGGGCATCGCGACATTGCAGATGCTCAACATGCTCGAGCAGTTCGACATGAAGGGCGCCGGATTCCAGTCGCCGCTCTCGATCCACCTCCAGGTCGAGGCCAAAAGGCTCGCTTACGAAGACCGGGCGCGTTTCTATGCCGATCCGAATTTCTCCAAGGTGCCGGTCGAATGGCTGATCTCGAAGGATTATGCCGCGCAGCGCGCGAAGCTGATCCGCCCGGACCGGATCCTCGATCCGGTCTATCCGGGCCAGGCGCCGAGCCATGGCGACACCACCTATTTCTCGGTCGCCGATAGCGACGGGATGATGGTGTCGATGATCCAGTCCAATTTCCGCGGGATGGGATCGGGTCTGGTCGCCGACGGGCTCGGCTTCATGTTCCAGGACCGGGGGCAATTGTTCAGCCTCAAGGACGGCCATCCCAACATCTTCGCTCCGGGCAAGCGGCCGTTCCAGACGATCATCCCCGGCTTCGCGACGCGCGGCGGAGCGCCGTGGCTCGCCTTCGGGGTGATGGGCGGCGACATGCAGCCGCAGGGCCAGACCCAGATCATCCTCAACCGCCGGGATTACGGGCTCGACGTGCAGGGCGCCGGCGATTCCCCGCGCTGGCACCATGAGGGATCGTCGCAGTCGATGGGCGAGGACAGCCCGGGCATGGGCCCGATCGGCCTGCTCCGGCTCGAGAGCGGAGTGCCCGAGGCGACGAGGGCCAGGCTCGCCGGCATGGGCTGGAAGATCGGAGCCTCGGACGGCGGCTTCGGCCGTTACGAATGCGTCGAATATCGGCCGGACGGGGACAGGCTCGTTTATGCCGCGGCGTCCGAGATGCGCGCGGACGGCTGCGCTTTGGCCTATTGAGCGTGCGAGCGAGCGCCCACGCGGAGGAGCAGGAGCTGACATGTCGCTGGATGACGAGATGATCGACACGCCCGAGGGGCCGATGACCTGGGCACAGTGGAAGAAGAAGAATCCGGTCCAGATCCCCTCGCGGCGGACCAAGGGCAAGAAATTGCCGGTCAAGGTCAAGCGCTTCACCGAGAAATGACGGGGTCATGGCGGGCGCCTGTCCGGCCAAGTCCTCGACACCATCGTATCCAGGGACCAAGCCTGCCGGCTGAGGAGCGACCCTTAGAACGGAAGCTGCATCTGCGCCCTGCCCTGCCGGGTCGGCCCGGCGACCGCGGGGCTGGCGCGCAGAACCAGCGAGATGTTGTCGGCGGCGATCTTGCCGTGGCGGGTGGCGGCACGGTCCCTGTCGAAGCTGCCGTCGCCGGCTGGCGGCGCGGAGGGCTCGAGCCCCTGCTCCCGAAGCGCAGCTTCGTTCTCGAAGCGTTCGGCGGCCCAGGAATCGGGCTCTGCGTCCCGCACCGCCGAGGCCGCCGCGCGCAGCCGTTTGACGAGGCGTTCCGAGCAGGCGAGCTCGAAGCTGCGCCGGGCATGGCGAGTGCCGGCATGGGCCCGCGCAGTCGCTCGGATCAGGCCGCAGAAATGGAGCGCCATCGCCATCGCTCGTGCCTGGTCGGCGGGCCGGCCGAGGAGGCAGTGGCGGACGTGCCGCCGCCGCCATCGCCCGGCCCCGTCGAAGGCGCCCTCCTCCCTGTGGACATGGAGGCAGGCATGAAGCTCGGCGGTGGCGTGCCACAGCGCGATCGTCCAGCGATCGCCGACCGGATCGGCAGCGCATTCGAGGATCGCTCGAGCGCTCACCGAGGCGCCCGGCGGCCGTGGACGCGCCGGCGGAGGGTGGTTCGATGCTGCCGTGCTGCAGGCAAAAGACGGCCCCGCCGCTATGATGACGTTGTGAAGCGTCGTAAGTTATCGTACACGAAAACCCAGGTCAACATGGCACGCCCGCGCAAGGACAGGATCATGCAGGCGGTCTCGCTCCGCCTTCCCGACTCGCTGGTCGATCGGGTGGATGCCTGCGCCGAGCGGCTGCAGGCCGAGACTCCCCTGCTCGAGGTCACCCGCACCGATGCGCTTCGCTATCTGATTCAGATCGGGCTCGCGGAGTTCGAGCGGCCGGCGAAGCGGGCGAAACCGCCGCGGGGCTGACCCCGCCGGTCAGTCGCGCGAAGCCACCACCGGAGCGTGCAATCCGACGCTGGCGAGTTCGCGCTCGGCCTGGGTGAAGCCGTAACCCGGTACGATCTCGCCTGAGCGGTCCGCGACCCGGTCCCAGTCGCGGATCAGCCGCTCGCCGGCATCGGCGCCGGAGCCGATCCTGACCCCTTGCGACAAGGTGACGCTGGCGGTCGCGAAATGACCCGCTCCGGCGCAGAGGATCGCCCGCGTCGGCGCCTCCTCGCCGACGAGGGCGAGCAGGCCGGGGCTGACCAGAGCGGGGTCGAGCGCGGTCAGGCTTTCGTCGGACAGCACTCCCTCGGTCATCTGGGTGGCGGCGGTCGGCGCCAGGCAATTGACCCGGATGCCGTGCCTCGAGCCCTCGATGGCGAGGGTCTGCATCAATCCGACCAGGGCCATCTTGGCGGCGCCGTAATTGGCCTGGCCGAAATTGCCGTAGAGGCCCGACGAGGATGTCGTCATCACCACCCGCCCATAAGCCTGGTCGCGCATGATCTCCCACACCGCCTTGGTGCAGATCGCGGCGCCGATCAGGTGGACGTCGACGACCAGCCGGAAATCGTCGATGCTCATTCGGGCGAAGCTGCGGTCGCGCAGGATTCCGGCATTGTTGACGAGGATGTCGACCCGGCCCCAGCGCTCCATCGTGCGAGCGACCATCGCCTCGACGGCGGCTTCGTCGGTTACCGAAGCCGCGGCGGCGATCGCTTCATGGCCCGCGGCCGCGATTTCCGAGGCGACGGTGTCGGCGGCGTGCTGCGCGACATCGTTGACCACGATGCGCGCACCCTGGCTCGCCAGGAACAAAGCGTGCGAGCGTCCCAGCCCTCCACCCGCCCCGGTGACGATCGCTACGCGGCCTTCGAGTGACACAGGCATCTCCAATCCGGACAATGGAGACGCGGGCATAGCCAATCGCCTATTCACTCACAAGCCAGCTAAGATATCGACCTGCTCCTCGCGACGGGGACCAACCGACGGTTCAGCTACGGCGCGCTTCGGCGCGGTCCCTCGGCGGTACGACGGCCTCGTCCATGGCCGGCCCTTGCCTGAGGACTCGGGCGAGCCGTTCGATCGGCACGACCGCGTCGCGCGCCGGGAAGAAGCGGTGGAATGCGATATTGCCGATCTGCGCTTCGACATGGCCGGCAAGATCGCCGAGCGGGACTCGTCCGAACATGCCAGCGGTGCCGGCGATCACATGGGCGATCGACTCGGCCTCGCGAAGCAGCCGCGGGGCCTCGGCGTCGCCGGTCATGCGAATGTCCTCCGCGATCGCCTGGAGGCGCTGGGCAGAATTGCGGCAGCGCATCTCGAATCGCTCGTGGAGGGTCGGAGTGTCGGGCTCGAAGGAGGGCTTGGCCTGCCCCGGCGCTTCCGTTCCGAGCCAGCGCCCCAGCGCCCGCCTCAGATCGTCGAGCGCCATCGGCTTGGCGATATGGTCGTTCATTCCGGCGTCCCGGCATTCGCGCACTTCCGCTGCGAACGCGCTCGCCGTCAAGGCGACGATCGGAATTTCGGCCGCGCGCCCGCCGAGGGCCCGGATCGCGCGGGTTGCGGTCAAGCCGTCCATCACCGGCATCTGCAGGTCCATCAGGATGAGGTCCCATGCCCCAGGGTCGGCCTCGAGCCGCGCCGCGAGGCGGAGCGCCTCGGCCCCGTCGGAGGCGATCTCGATGCTGTGGCCGAGCCGGGTCAGCATCGCGGTGACCAGCTCCTGGTTGATGTCGACATCCTCGACCAGCAGCACCGAGACGCTTCGCGCCGGCGCCGGCGGATTGTCGAGATCCGGCTGCTGCTGCTCAACCGCACAGGCCTTCGGCGCCGGCTCGTTCAGCGGCAGGACCAGGGTGACGGTCGTGCCGACTCCGACCCGGCTCTGGAGCTCGATCGAGCCCCCCATCAGATCGGCGAGATGACGGCTGATGCTCAGGCCAAGCCCGGAGCCGCCGAACCGGCGCGAGATCGACACATCCTCCTGGACGAAGGTATCGAAGATCGCGGCCATGCGGTCCTCGGCGATTCCGACTCCAGTGTCCGAAACGGTGATTACTATCTTGCGATCACCGTCATCGTCGACCCGCTGGTGGAGGCCGACGCTCACCGATCCGGCGGGCGTGAACTTGACCGCATTGCCGAGCAGGTTGAGCACGATCTGGCGCAGCCGCAGCCCGTCGATCATCGCCTCCGAAGGGAGGTCCGGATCGAGATCGGCACTGAGCTCGAGGCCTTGCTGCTCGGCCATCGGAGTCATCAGGCGGACGCATTGCCTGACTCCGTGGCGGATGTTGAAGGGCTCAGCGCTGATCTCGAGCTGGCCGGCCTCGATCTTCGAGATGTCGAGGATGTCGTTGAGCAGCTTGAGCAGCGCCTGCGCCGATTCGCGGATCAGGGTGACCTGGCGGTGCTGGTTGAAATCGAGGTCGGTCTCGAGCAGCAGCTCGGCAAAGCCCATCACACCGTTCATCGGAGTGCGGATCTCGTGGCTCATATTGGCGAGGAACGACGCTTTCGAAGTGGTCGCCGCCTCGGCCTGATGACGGGCCAGCTCGAGCTCGGTGATGTCGACGAACACTCCGAACAGGGCGACGATCTGGCCGTCCCCGTCTCGCTCGTAAACGCCGTGCGAACGGATATATCGAAGCTCGCCGTCGGGCCGCAGCAGGCGCCTCGGCAGGTCCCATCCGTCGCTGCCCGATCCGGCGGCATCGAAGATGGTCTGGCGGGCGGCAATTGCGTCTTCGGGATGATAAAGGGCCAGCGCGGTATCCATATTGGGCTCGGTATCGGCGGGAAGGCCGCAAATCGCCCTGAATTCGTCCGACCATTTCACCGCAGCCGACGGCAATTCGATCCGCCAGTGGCCTACCCTCGCAATCCGCTCTGCGACCCGATAATGTTCGTCGCTGAGCGCCACTGCCGCCTCGCGTTCGCGCCGCGCGCTATCGCTTCGAAAGAGGACCGCGAGGCTGCTCATCAGCAGCGCGAAGGTGACCAGCACGTTGGCGAAGACCTGCAGCGCGACTCCGCTGTCGGTGCCGTAAAAGCCGAAATCCTCTCCG
>JAQGLD010000284.1 GCA_028293055.1 Alphaproteobacteria bacterium | reverse complement strand
TGTCCGGAGGTGGCCTTCCCGACGCCCGCATCTCGCTCAGCCAGGCGCGCGCGGGCGGCCCGATCGGCGGCAGGGCTGCCGTTGCGCCGATGGCGGCGGGCGGTGCCCGATTGGCGCTCGGGGAGGTCCATTTCGCGCAGGCGGGCAACGGCACCCGGATCGAAACGGTCGCGACGATCGACGGACCGTTCAATGGCGGGCGGGTCGCCGGCCTGGTCGTGCCGGTCCGCGCCCGGCTTGATTCGGGTGGGGGCTTCCGCCTCGGCGAGGCCTGTACTTCGGTCTCCTTCCGTGGGCTGCAGGCGGGCGGTCTTCGCCTCGGGCCGGCCGTGCTGCCGCTTTGCCCGACCGGGGCGGCCCTTGTCTCCAAGGCGCCGGGCCGCAGCATTTCGGGCGGGGCGAGTCTCGCAGGCCTTCGCCTTGGCGGGACCCTGGGCAGCGCCCCGATCACGATCGAAGCGGGACGTACCCGATTCTCGCTTGGCGACCTGGGCTTCGCGGCTTCGCAGGTCGCGATCCGCCTCGGCCGCGCCGGCGGCACCAGCCGGCTCGACATCGCCGCCCTTTCCGGACGCGCGGACCGGGGAGCGCTCGCCGGCAGCTATTCGGGCCTCGCCGGCAAGCTCGCCGCGATTCCGCTGCTGGTCAGCGAGGGCAAGGGCGACTGGCGGCTTCGCGGCAGCAACCTCGCCGCCACCGGCGCCCTCACCCTCGCCGACGAGACGAGCCCGCCGCGTTTCTACCCGCTGGTCAGCCGCGATTTCCGCCTCAGCCTCGCCGACAACCATATCGAGGCGACGGCTGCGCTGGGCGACCCCAAGACCGGGACCCATATCGTCGACGCCCGAATCAGCCACGACCTCGCCAGCGGGGCAGGGCGCGCCTTGCTCGATGTGCCGGGGATCAAGTTCGATCCCGCCTACCAGCCCGATCAGCTGACCCGGCTGACCGTGGGGATCGTGGCGCTCGTCGATGGGACGCTCAAGGGGCAGGGTGAAATCGGCTGGGATTCCAGCGGCGCTCGCAGCACCGGCACCTTTTCGACCGAAAACATGAACCTCGCCGCGAGCTTCGGGCCGGTCGAGGGGCTGTCGACCTCGATCCATTTCACCGACCTGCTCGGGCTCGTCTCCGCGCCCGGTCAGGTCGCCACGACCAAGGCGATTCGGACCGGAGTCGATGTCTTCGACGGGAGGCTGCGCTATCAATTGCTCCCCGGGCTTAGAATCGGGGTGGAGGAGGGGCGCTGGCCGTTCGCGGGCGGCGAGCTTCGGCTCGAGCCGACGATCCTGGATTTCAGCCGGCCGTCGCCCAAGCAGCTCACCTTCCGGGTGACCGGCATGGACGGCGCGCGATTCGTCCAGCAGATGGAATTCTCCAACATCGCGGCGACCGGCACGTTCGACGGCGTGGTTCCGATGACCTTCGACGAGCGCGGCGGCCATATCGACGGCGGACATCTGGTCGCGCGCGAGTCCGGCGGCACGCTTTCCTACGTCGGGGAGCTTTCCGACAAGAATCTGGGTGCCTATGGCAAGCTCGCCTTCGACGCGCTGAAGTCGCTCCATTATTCGAAGCTGGTCGTCGATCTGGACGGGTTCCTGGACGGCGAGTTCCTGGCCGGAATCCAGCTCGACGGGGTCGCTCGCGACGTGGTCGAGGCGCCGGCGCCGAAAGGCGGGATCAGCGCGATGGTGGTCGGGAGGGCCCTCGATCAGCTCGCCAAGATCCCGTTCAAGTTCAGGATCAAGGTCCGGGGGCCGTTCCGCGCGGTGATCGGCACAACCCGCTCATTTGAGGATCCGACCAACCTGATTCAGTCGGTACTTCCCCAGATGCTCCAGAACCAACCGACTTCCACAACTGTTCAGCCCTCCGAAAGCGAGCCAGTGAGATGAAGCGCATCCAATTGACGGGAGCGCGTAGCGGTGCGAACCCCGACGCGATGAAAACCTATAGGTGCTTTTTGGGTTTGGCGGTTGTTCTGGCGTCGGTCGGATGCGTTCAAGTGAGCGCACCCGACAAGCCGATCGAGATCAACCTCAACATCAATATCCGACAGGAAGTGGTTGTCCGCCTCCAGCAGGATGTGAAGCAGCTGATCAAGAATAACCCGGGAGTGTTTTGAGATGAGCCGCCGACTGAAGCTGATCCTAGCCGCGGGATTGGGCCTCGCCATGGTCGCTGGTAGCGCCGGCGTTGCCCTCGCCTTAGAGGCCAACGGCGCGGCCGAGCTGCGCGCGTCCGGGCAGGCCGGGGAGCAGGCCGATGGTTATCTCGGTGTCGTGAACGGCGGCGGATCGGGCGCGCTTCACCAGCAGGTCGACGCGATCAATATCAAGCGCCGGGCCTTTTATACGGATCTGGCATCCAAGCGGGGCGGAAAGATCGAAGAGGTCGCAGCGAGTACTGCCTGCGAGTTGCTGCGGAATGAGGTGGCGCCCGGCCAATATTATCGCCTGCGCGACGGCGTCTGGCGCCGGCGCGACAGCGCGCCGGTGCCGTTGCCGGCTTACTGCCCCTGATCGGAGCCTGCGGCCTGCTTCACCGCCGGCGGCCGCCCAGGCCTCTCCTCGACAGCAGGTCCCTGGCGATCTCGACCACGAAAGCAACCGAGATGAGCGCGATGCAGACCACGCCCATGGCGCTGGCGACGAACCAGGCCGGCGCCATGAAGTCGAGCGGCTGGGCCTTTCGGATGCTGTCCAGCCCGGCGAGCGCTCCGCTCACGCAGATGAACATGAACAGGCTGAGCATGCCCAGCAGGGCAAGGTTCACCAGCAAGCCGTGCTGGGTCATGGAGGGTTGGCTCCGCCGCATGGAATCAGACTAATCCAACTTCCCGCCGCATGCGATGGCTTTTTTTGCGCGGGTCGGCCGCTCGATGGCCGGCGCCGGCGAGCAGAGCCGAATGGTTCGCCCGCCACCGTCGATGCCGCACTGCAGCATGTGTTGACTTGGCCGGTCCCCCTTCCTAAAGGAGCGGCGCCTTGGCGGTCGTTCGCCGGCATGTCCCACGCCCTTGTCGCACCTCGTTTCTTCGGGCGCGGCCGCACAGGAGTAAGACATGACGGAAAGCGATCCTCCGCTGGGCCCTGGGCTTCCCGAGGATGCACGGCTGAATTCGCTCGACGAGCGGCTCAGCCGGGCAAAGCAGGCGGAAGCGGTCAGGACGGGGACGCAGCGGCCGGATCCGAATACACGGCTCGGCCAGCGCGTGCTCGGCGAACTGATCGGGGCTCCGTTCGGCGGGGGGCTCATCGGCTGGCTGCTCGACCGCTGGCTGGGAACCTCTCCCTGGTTGCTGCTGTCGCTGCTCTTCCTCGGGTTCGCGGTCGGCGTCAGGAATGTCATTCGTCTTTCAAGGACGCCGCCCGGAAACGGGCCGGGCGCCGGCTGAACAAGGGTTGCGAAGCGTGGCTTCAAGCAAGATCGATCCGATGCATCAGTTCACCGTCGAGGCGATCGGCCCGGCGCTGAAGATCGGCGCCTACGACATCAGCTTCACCAACAGCGCCTTGTGGATGGTGATCACCCTGCTGCTGATCTGGGTGTTCATGCTCGGCGGGATGAAGCGCGAGCTCGTCCCCGGCCGCTGGCAGGCCGCGGTCGAGGGGCTGACCGGCTTCGTCCAGTCGATGGTCGATGTGAATATCGGACCCAAGGGCAAGCGCTTCACGCCCTACATCTTCTCGCTGTTCACGTTCATCCTGGTCGCCAATTTGCTCGGCCTGATGCCGCTGGCAATCATCCCTGGCCTGCATTCGTTCACCGCGACCAGCCATTTCAGCGTCACCGGCGTGCTCGCGATCATGAGCTTCTCGATCGTTCTGATCGTTGGCTTCTGGAAGCATGGGTTGAAATTCTTCTCCCTGTTCATTCCGCACGGCACACCGCTCGGCATGATCCCGCTTATCGCGCCGATCGAGTTCATCTCGTTCATGGTGCGTCCGTTCAGCCTTGGCCTGCGACTGTTCGTCGCGATGATCGCCGGCCACATCCTGATGGAAGTGTTTGGAAGCTTCATCGTCTCCGGATTCAACGCCGGTCCGATGGGCTGGGGGATCAGCGTGCTCAGCTTCCTGTTCATCGTCGGAGTCGCCGCGCTCGAGCTGCTGGTCTGCGCGATCCAGGCCTATGTGTTCGCGCTTCTGACCTCGCTCTATCTCAACGATGCGATCAATCTTCACTGATTTTACAACGCTTAAACGAAGGAGTTACTCATGGATCTCGCAGCTGCACAAGTGATCGGCGCCGGCCTCGCGGCGATCGGCGTTGGCACCGCCGCCATCGGCGTCGGAATCGTCTTCGGTTCGTTCCTGACCAGCGCGCTGCGCAATCCGGCCGCCGCCGACGGCCAGCAGGGCCGGCTGTTCATCGGCTTCGCCGCCGCCGAGCTGCTGGGCCTGATCGCCTTCGCCGTGGCGATGATCATCCTCTACGCCCGCTGAAGCGAGCCGCGCCGGAGCTTCGGCTTCGCGCGGTAAGGGAAATTCATGCCTCAGATCACCCAACTCCCGCTCATCTACGCCTCGCAGATCTTCTGGCTGCTGCTCGTCTTCGGCGTGCTGTTCTTCGGCATCGGCCGGACCATGCTGCCCAAGATCCAGTCGACGGTCGAAGCACGCTCGAGGCGCATCTCCGAGGATCTCGCCGAAGCCGAGCGCGCCCGCGCGGCGGCCGACGAGACCGAGGCCGCCTGGCGCGCGCGGATGGACGAGAGCCGGGCCGAGGCGATGAAGCTCACCGCCGCCGCGAAGGTAGAGACGGCGCGCGAGGCGGAGTTGCGGATCAAGTCGGCCGACGCCGACGCCACCGCCCGGATCGACGCCGCTGAGGCGAAGATCCAGGCTGCGACCGAGGCTGCGATGGCCGAGATCGAGGGCGTCGCCGCCGAGGCCGCGCAGGAAATGGTGACCAAGCTGGCGGGAGTCTCGGTCAGCCGCGAGCGCGCCGCCGCCGCGGTGAAGGAAGCGCTCAATGGCTGATCAACCCGCCGCCCAGGCCGCCACGGTGACCGAAAAGAGCGTCGCCACGCACGACGGGACCGTCGCCGGCACCCAGCAGCCTGGCCACGAGGCCGAGCCGACCGCGTTCGGCCTCGAGGCTCCGGCGTTCATCGCCCTGGCGATGGTCGTGGTGATCATCATCTTCCTGTGGAAGAAGGTCCCGGCCGCGATCGCCGCCGGGCTCGACAGCAAGATCGCGACGATCCGCCAGCAGCTCGACGAGGCGGCCGAGCTTCGCGCCGAAGCCGAATCGCTTCGTGCCGAATATCAGGCCAAGGCCGCCGCGGCGGATAGCGAGCGGGCGACGATGCTCGAGCGCGCCCGCCACGAGGCCGACGCCCTGGTCGAGCAGGCCAAGGCCGATACCGCCGCCCTGATCGAGCGCCGCACCCGCATGGCCGAGGACAAGATCGCAGCCGCCGAGCGCCACGCGCTCGAGCAGGTCCGCGCCCGCGCGGCCAGCGCCGCTGCGACCGCCGCCGGCCGACTCATCTCCGAGGAAATGAACGCCGCCACCGACAAGGCGCTGGTCGACCGCACGATCGAAGGTCTCGGCAGCACGCACTGAGGGGCTTTCCTCCGCTCCCCTAAACGGGAGAGGACTCCCCTACCGATTTCTGTTCCGCTCGCGGTCAAAGCGCGTTAGTCTGGCAATACACCAGGCGCGGGAGACAGGACGTGTTCGACTTCCTTTCGAAGCAGTTCATCGATGTCATCGACTGGACCGAGGAGCCGGGGTTGCTCGCGGTCCGCTATCCGATCCAGGATCGCGAGATCCAGAACGGAGCCCAGCTCACCGTACGCGAGGGCCAGATGGCGGCCTTCATCAACGAGGGCAGGGTGGCCGACGTGTTCGGCCCGGGCCTGCACACGCTCGAAACCCAGAACCTTCCCTTGCTCACCTCACTGATGAACTGGGACAAGGCGTTCGCCTCGCCATTCAAGTCGGACATCTACTTCTTCTCGCAGAAGGAGCAGATCAACCGCAAATGGGGCACCCAGCAGCCGGTCACGATCCGCGACAAGGAACTCGGCCCGCTGCGCATCCGGGCCTTCGGCACCTATTCCTTCCGGATCGACGATGTCGCTCCGTTCGCGATCAAGCTGATGGGGACTCTCGAGCAGCTCCGGGTCGAGGATATCGAGCCTCAGCTGCGCGGCGCGATCGCCACCGCGCTGGCGACCGGGCTTGGCGGCGGTTCCACCCCCTTCCTCGATCTCGCCGGCAATCAGACCGCTTTGTCCGAGGCGCTGAAGACGGCGGTCGATTCGTCGCTCGCCCAATGGGGCCTCAAGGTGACCAGCTTCTTCGTCGAGAGCCTGTCGCTTCCCGAGGAGGTGCAGAAGCATCTCGACAAGGCGAGCTCGATGCGGATGATCGGCGACCTCGACCGCTACGCCAAGTTCCAGGGCGCCGAGGCGATCGAGGCGGCGGCCGCCCAGCCGGGCGGCGCTGCCGGCGCCGGGGTCGGCATGGGCGCCGGGCTGGCGATGGGCCAGGCGATGGCCGCTGGCCTGAGCGGCGGAGGCGGGGCCGCCGGCGGCCAGGCCGAGGACCCGTTCGCGATGATCGGGCGCCTCCACCAATTGCTGACCGCCGGCGCGATCAGCCAGCAGGAGTTTGACAGCAAGAAGGCCGAGCTGCTGGGTCGGATCCGCTGAGTCGCGGAGTCGCCCCGACATGGTAAAGGTTTCCTGCCCGAGCTGCGGAGCCGATATCGTGTTTCGCTCCGCCGCTTTGCCGGCGCGGGTGTGCGACTATTGCCGGACGATGGTCGTGCGCAGCGGCGACGATGTCAGCGCGATCGGAAAGGCCGCCGAGCTGCCGTTCGATGTCAGCCCGATCCGGATCGGGACCAGTGGGCGGTTCGAGGCGCAGGACTTCGAAGTCATTGGCCGCGTCCGCTGGGGCTGGACCGATGGCTCGTGGAACGAATGGCTGCTGCTGTTCGCCGACGGCTCGAACGCCTGGCTCGGGGAAGCGATGGGCCAGCTGATGCTGCTCAGGGAGCGGCCTGTCGGCGATCTCCATGACAAGGCGATCGAGACGCTGGCCGCTGGCGGCGAGGTGCCGGTCGGCACCGAGGCACAGGTGGACGGCGAGACTCTCATCGTCTCGGACGCCCGCCACGTCACCTGCATCGCCGCCGAGGGAGAGCTGCCCTTCACCGCCCCGGCCGGATGGACGATCTTCAGCGTCGACCTCCGCTCGGCCTCGGGCCGCTGCGCCAGCCTGCAGCGCGACGGCAAGGAAGCCGATTATTATGACGGCCGCTATGTGACGCTGGACGAACTGGCTCCGTCCGGCCTGCGCGAGATGGACGGCTGGTCGCTCCCGGTCTTCAAGGCCGCCTGAATGGCGACGGCGGCCTCCCAGCCGGCGCCTGCGGTCAAGGCGCTGACCTGTCCGGCCTGCGGCGGGACCGTCACCCTGCGCGCCGCCGGCTACACCGTCACCGTCGCCTGCGAATATTGCGGCTCGATCCTCGACGTCGCCAATCCGGAAGTCC